>CAZLMR010000132.1:0-3973 GCA_964560575.1 uncultured Methanomassiliicoccales archaeon
CGGGATGCAGCCCATGTCGCCGCAGTGGCACACCGAGACCCCGTCCATCTCGAAGTAGTACATCGTGTTGGGGCCGCGCTCGTTTCCGCCGACCGAGTCATGGCACGAATGCAGGCCATGAATGGTCAGGCCCTTGACGTTGAACATCCCCTCGCGGCCCAGGATGTCCTCGTGATTCCCTCTGACGACGCGGACGGCGTTGTGATCGTAGTGGTTATGCGTCATCAGTACGATGTCCGCCGAGACCGCCGGAGGCTTGATCCCGATGGAGCGACCGTCGTGGGGATCCACGACAACCGTCAGTCTGGAGTCACCGAACTCGAAGCAGGAATGACCGTGCCATCTGACCCTCATAGCGCCGATAACGCGAGGACTTCTATAAAGAGAAATGGGTCGTCACAAGCTTGGTTCGGTCATCCGCCGAGAAACGGACGTAAGCATGATAAGTAGTTGGATGGCATACCCTCCAGCATGAAGAAGACTCTGGTCCTGGTCGTGGACAGGGATGACGACTTCGGCGTCAAGGGGAAGGTCAACACCCCGGTCATTGGAGTTCAGAACTGTCTCGATGCGGCCACAGCCTTCGGAATAGCGGACCCCGAGGATTCCGACCTCAACGCACTCTTCGCGGCCGTCAGCGTGTGCCTGGAGATCCAGGAGGACGGTCATGAGGCCGATGTGGCGCTCATATGCGGAGACGAGAAGGTCGGTCACCGTTCCGATCTCGCACTCGTCGCCCAGTTGGAGGAGGTCCTGGATGAGATCGAGCCCGACAGCGTCGTCCTGGTCGGGGACGGGGCGGAGGATGAGTACATCTATCCGATCATCTCGTCACGCGCCCACGTGGATTCCGTCAGGAAGGTCTACGTCAAGCAGGCGCCCGGTATCGAGGGATCGTTCTACATCATAACGAAGATGCTCTCCGACCCCGGGAAGAGGAAGAGGTTCCTCGTCCCGCTGGGATTCATCATGGTCCTGCTGTCGCTGTTCTTCATAATGCCAGCCATCATGGTCTACACGCAGGACCACGACATCAACACACTCGCCAGCATGTCCGGAAGCCTCGCGTTCTTCTTCATCGGTCTGGTGGTCATGCTGTACGGTTACAACGTGGCCGAGAGATACGAGGAGTTCCGCAAGAACCTGATCTCATCGTTGGCCGGGGACACCACCCGTTTCATATTCCTCTGCATCTCCGTCAGCATAATACTGATCATGGCGGTGTGGAACTACATCGAGATCGGGAACCTGTACATCACCAGCGTGTTCGAGTGGGTGATGTACTATGTCACATCGCTCGTGTGGCCGGTCATCATCGCCATGCTTGTGTACATCGTCGGCTCCGCCATCCAGGACTACCAGTCCATGAAGACCATCAAGCTCAGCATGGTGTTCGGAAGCACCGGACTCATGAGCCTGGGCCTCGTCGCCATCGGGATCCTCGACACAGTGTCGTTCTTCGCGGGATACGACGGCTCCTTCGAACTGGGCATCGTGGAGATCGTCAGCGGTGTGGTCCTCTCCATCCTCAGTTCGTTCGCCAAGGGCCGCATGAAGCCGGCGGAGCCTGAGGAGGTGCAGGCGGATGGAATGGCCTGATTGGGAACCCGTCTACGAGAGGATCCTCTCGGACATGGGCTACGATCGTGCGGATGACGAATCCAGCGTCAGGGTACTCAAGGCCGTGACCATGAACTCCGACCTCATCACCGACGACGAGGCCGCCGAGCGTTTCGGGACCGAGGCCACTGTGTTCGGGGACGCCCCATGCCTCGAGTCGGACATTGCTTCACGCGAACCGGCCGGCACCCTCATCTCCTCCGGATCGGCCGTGCACCGGCTCCTTGATCTGGGGGTCATGCCCGACGTGGTCGTGACGGACCTGGACGGCGACATCGATTCGCAGCTCAGGGCGAGTGCCGATGGGGCGCTGACCTTCATCCATGCCCACGGGGACAACCAGGACCTCATCAGGATGTACGCCGGTTCGTTCCGCGGCCCGGTGATCCTGACCACACAGTCCAGGCCCGAGAACACGGTCTTCGATTTCGGCGGATTCACGGACGGTGACAGGGCCGTGTGCATAGCCGAGAGCTTCGGATGCAGGAGGATCATCCTGGAGGGCTTCGATTTCGGGAACCCCAATCCCAAGCCGGGATCAGACCCTTTAGTAAAGCTCAGGAAGCTCGCATGGGCCGAACGCATCATTTCTATCGTCGGTGAGCGCGTCGAACTGATACGTTAAACGATCCGTCGTGTCCGATTTATAGGAGAAGAAACTACCGACCTCCGAGGGACCCTATGGATCTAGCTTATCAGATACTCATACTGCTGGCGATAATCTACGTGCCGATATGGGTATGGGTCTGGCGCAATCCGGAGAAGGCCGAGAGGTATCATCTCTGCAAGTACGGCCCCTGCTTAATGATCAAGACCCATCTCGGGTTCAAGACCATGGACCGCCTCTCCAAGCACACGAGGTTCTGGAGAGCGTTCGGTCTCTTCTCCAAGCTGGTCTCCGCGGTGCTGTTCTTCCTCATGATGTACATGCTGGTGCTCGCCATCATCGCCGTCCCCAGCAGGATGGCGAGCGGTTCGACCATCGGCATCGAGTACGCGTTGGCCATCCCCGGTCTGAATCCGATGTTGCCGTTGGTCTACGGTGTCATAGCCCTCGTGGTGGCGATGGTCGTCCACGAGCTCGGCCACGGCATCCAGGCCCGCGCAAACGGCGCACGCGTCGATTCGTCCGGACTGCTCTACGGGGTCGTCCCCTTGGGCGCCTTCGTGGAACCGAACGAGGAGGACATGAAGGGCAAGTCCCGCAGGGCTCAGATGGACATGTACACCGCCGGGATATCTGTGAACACGGTCGTGGCGATACTCTGCTTCGTGTTGCTGGTCGGATGCTGCGGCACCCTCTCCTCCGATTACGGGGACGACGCTGGCGTCTACTACATGGACGACGGCTCGCCCGCATATCTGGCGGGGATACCCGCATCGGCGATCATCACCGGCATCAGCGATTCCGACGTCTACGATCCCGACGACCCGTCCACCATCCAGTCGGTGTCCACATCCCTGACCGGCGGATCAGTCTCGCTTGATGCGGACATGGATCCGCTGAACTACTATTACATCCAATACGTGTATCACGACAGGGTCTACGTGACCGAGGAACCCGTGCAGATGGGCGTGTACGTCCGCGCCCTGACATCCGGGGGTCCCGCCGATTCCGCGGGCATCGAGAACGGGCAGTTCATCTACTCCATCCAGCTGTCGGAGACCGCCTCCGAGACCGTCGTCGGTTCGATCTCCGAGTTTAGGGCCGTCATAGAGGATTCCGTGCCGGGACAGACGGTGACCATCGGTGTCGTCGACCCCGTGTCCTATGCGGAGGGGACCCCCGAGGTCCGTTACGTGACCGTCACCCTGACCGACAACGGCGGCATCGGGTTCCTTGGCGTCACCGTCTCCACATCCGGTATGACGTTCACGACCCCGGACATACTGCTCGACAGGGCGGTGAACCCGTTCTACGGTGCCGACACCCCCTATTCGTACCTGACCTCCATATTCAGCTACCTCTCAGGGCCGTTCAACGGCATGGACCCCATATCTGACGAGGTCCAGTGGTGGTATGACGCCCCGCTGGAGGAGGTTATGTGGTTCGTGATCACACTGCTGTATTGGCTGTTCTGGCTGAACATACTCCTGGCCATCTCCAACGCCCTTCCGGCCTACCCGTTCGACGGAGGATTCATATTTGCCGGAGGCGTCAGCTGGTTCTGTGAGAAGCTCGGTGTGCGTGATGCTGAGCGTCGCGACCGCATCACCGACAGCGTCTCGAGCAGCGTTTCGACAGTCGTTCTGTTCATGTTCATGATAGTGATACTGTCGTTCCTGATATGATCGCGAGGTGAGAGAGATGATGGATATTAACTAAACAGTATGGTAATCATTTCACAATATA
>CAZLMR010000133.1:0-3964 GCA_964560575.1 uncultured Methanomassiliicoccales archaeon
ACCCACCTTCTCAATGCCGCGCTGAGGAAGATCGTCAGTCCCGACATCCAGCAGAAGGGATCCAACATCACCGCCGAGAGGCTCAGATTCGACTTCAACCTGGACAGGAAATGCACGCCCGAGGAGCTGAAGGCCGTGGAGCAGTACGTCAACGACGCCATCAAGGCCGCCATCCCCGTCGTCTGCGAGGAGATGCCCATCGAGCAGGCCCGCGAGCGCGGAGCCATCGGCGTCTTCGGGGACAAGTACGGTGAGATGGTCAAGGTCTACACCATCGGCGACGTCTCCTGCGAGATCTGCGGAGGACCCCATGTGTCCAACACATCCGAGCTCCAGGGATTCAAGATTAAGAAGGAGGAGAGCTCCGCCGCCGGGATCAGAAGGATCAAGGCGGTAGTGGGCAAGTTCGATTGATGACCGAAAGGCAGCGTCCCGCCATGTGGGCCGTCATGGCCCTGATACTGCTGGCCACCATAATCGACGGTATGGACTCGTCGATCGTGAACGTGGTGCTCCCCGTGATCTCCGAGGATCTCGGGATGTCGGTGTCGTCGGGAGCGATGGTCTCCGTCGCATACCTGGTCCCCATCGCAGGACTCTGCCTCGCTTTCTCAAAGATGGCCGAGAGGGTGAACGTCCGCAGGATGTTCCTCTCCGGCACAATCGTCTTCCTCATCGCATCGATCGGATGCGCATTGTCCCCGGACGCACTCACGCTGATCGCGATGAGGTTCGCCCAAGGTGTCGGAGCGACGTTCATGGTCGCATCCACGCCCATCATGGTCGTCCGCCTCCTTCCGGAGGAGTACCGCGGACGCGGGATGGGGTGCATCGCCGCCGGCAGCGGCATATCCGTAATCATAGGTCCGACCGTCGGAGGGATCCTCGGCGACCTCTTCTCCTGGCATGCCGTCTTCCTGATCAACATACCCCTGTGCCTCATCATCATAGTCGCCACGATGGCGCTGCTGCCCGCGGAGGGACCGGTCCCCGGGCGCAAGCTGCCCGACATCCAATCGGTCGCCCTCATGTTCGTGGGCATGTCGATGGTCATGGTCGGCCTGTACGGATTCACGGAGGAGATCCTCCCGGTGATCGTCACCGCCGCAGTCTGCGTGGTCGGCGCGATCCTCGTGATGGGATCGTTCATCAGATCCGGAAGGTCCGACGACCCGCTCATCCACATGGAGCTTCTGAGGAGCCGCAGGTTCCAGGTCGTGACGATCGTGTTCCTCGTGAGCACGATGGCCGGGGCCGGGGTCATGTACGTCCTGCCGTACTACATGCAGCTCGTCGAGGGACTCACATCCGGGGAGACGGGACTGATCCTCGCCGGGGCATCCATAATAACGGTGATCGCCACGGTGCCGACCGGGAGATGGTGCGACAAGAAGGGATGCCGCATCCCCGCATCGATATCCCTGGTTCTCAGGATGCTGTTCTCAGGGATGCTCGCGATGATCGACCCTGTGCTTGGACTGCTCTACCTGGGGATCTCGCTGGCGATCCTGGGCATATCGTTCGGCATATCCGGTACATCCCAGTCCACCAGGATGGTCGAGGAGTCTCCCGACGAGTACGCCGGCGAGGCCGGGTCGATGGCGATGACGATAAACTACGTGGGATACGCCATGGGATTGGCGGCGTTCGCCATCGTGTTCTCGGTGATGGGGCCGGGAGCGACGGAGGTGTCGAACGCGGATCCGGGCTCCATCCTGGACGGCTTCCAGGGATCGTGCTGGTTCTCCCTCATACTGTCCGCCCTGGGTCTGATCGGGTCACTCGCCATCGGAAGAAGGCAATCGGAATCGAATTAAGGTCCTTCGTCCATACTACGCCCCATGGGACGCAAGGCAGTCATCTGCGAATGCAGCTCCAACGGGACATTCCTCATCGACGATTGCATTGGACTGGGTCTGGAACCTGTGGTCGTGTATCCACCGATTCCGGATGAGGAGAGCAGCCTGATCGGCGAGATACGCAGGAACTCCGAGAAGGCTGTGGCAGGCCGTGCCGAGGTCATACGCGCCTCCAGCATGGACGAGGTCGCCGAGGACCTCTCCGGATGCGATGTGGCCTGCGTGATGGCCGGTTCCGAATACGGCGTCCCCTTCGCCGACGAGCTCGCCCGCAGACTCGGTCTGCTGGGGAACGACCCGTCCACCACCCGGGACCGCACGGAGAAGCTCTACATGCACAGGGCACTGGAATCCGCCGGCCTGCGCCACATCAGGACCTGGAAGATAAGCTCCGAGGACGACATCCGCGGCTTCTGGAACGGCGCCCCCGCAGTGGTGAAACCCTCCAGATCCGGAGGGACGGTGGGCTTCCATCTATGCAGGACCCTGGACGAATGCATCGAGGCATACCGCTCCGTGAGCGGATCGGCCGACTGGACGGGCGGAAACGACAACGAGCCCATCATCCAGGATTTCATCGAGGGTCCCGAGTACATCGTGAACACGCTGTCCAGGAACGGCACCAATCGCGTCACAGACATGTGGGCGTACCACAAGCAGAACGTCGGCATCGGGATGGCCTACGACTGCGCCATGACCGTCACCGATCCGTCCGAGAGGGAGGAGGAATTGGCCAGTTACGCCCTGGACGTCCTGAGGGCCACCGGGATGTCGGAGGGGCCGGCGCATCTGGAGATCAAGGACGATTCGAGAGGTCCTGTGCTCATCGAGATCAACGCCAGACCCATGGGGGGCGCGTTCTCCCGTCAGTCGCTGGACCGCTGCCTCGGGCATCACATAACCGATCTGGCACTCCGTTCGGCGGTGGACCCGGGGTTCATCGACACTCTCCCCGAGGGGATCCCCCCGATGAAGGAGTTCATACTGAAGGTCATGATCGTCCACGAGGACAGGTATATCGACATGGGTCTCCTGAACGAGCTGGTCAGGGGTTTCAGAAGCTTCAACAGGATCGTCAGCCAGCACCCGGCAGGGGAGAGGCTGTTCGTGAGGAAGACCGAGGACCTGGAGATGTCGCCTGCATCCGTGGAGCTGCTGCAGCCTGAGCGCGGCTCTGCCATGGACGACTTCGCCCTGCTGTCCAATCTGGAGAAGCACTTCCCGGACCTGCTTTACGGATCGGACTCCGCCGGCTCCGGACCGGAACCTACCATCAGGGACCTGCCGGACGGATTCGCCTGGATTGACAACGAGGGGCTCCACAGACCCGCCGGGGACGTCGTCGGACTCGCGGTGATGGTCTCGGACATGCCTCTCGAGAGGTTCTACAGGGAATTCTACGACGGCATCCGCATGCTGCCCTCTGAAGGAGAGGTCCGTGTGGATCCCTGTGTGGATTCCGTGATCCCCTACGGGAAGAAGGGGATGAACATGCTGCTCATGGTCACCGGATTGGAGTTCGACCCCGTTCATGACGGGGGGATGCTCGTGGCGATGAAACCGTGAACCTCGATGGGATACAGGCATTGGAGAACGAATGGTGGACTGGGCGAGATTCGAACTCGCGACTTCTGGCTTGCAAAGCCAGCGATCTAACCAGCTGATCTACCAGCCCACTGGGGATGCAGTAAAATGGACTCTAATAAATAAGTTTCTGATGGAGCGTCCAGAAGGGCACCGTATCGAGAATCATCCAACCTTTCCATCCCGACATATCTATGCGTCTCGTCTTTCAGCCAATCCTGCTCAAACGTCTATCATGCTGTGAATGTTCAAAACAGCGGACCGATTCCTTAAAGAACACGCGCGCATACGCCCATTATAATACACGCAGGCGCACGCGTGAGGCGTGTTCGACATGTTGAAATACAATGTCGCGTGTTAACATGTAGCACGGGGTGAACCCTATGTTCGGAAAAAGCGTCAGAATTGAGAGGATAATGGACAGGAATACCGGAAACTGCGTCATCGTTCCCATGGACCATGGCATCTCCGCAGGACCCATCGAGGGACTGATCGACATGAAGAAGACCGTCGACGATGTG
>CAZLMR010000134.1:0-3963 GCA_964560575.1 uncultured Methanomassiliicoccales archaeon
ACATCCGCGTACTTCCTGACCCTTTTAATACTTTCCAAGGCCAGGTCCGGATCCGAGTTCAGCGACGGAGGGACGTTCTTGCGGAAGTTGTCCTCCAGGGGGATCGTGTCCCCCGCGATCACGTAGCGCCTGTCGGCCTCCACGAACACGCTGCACTCCTCGGGGCAGTGCCCGGGCGTGTGGACCATTGTGACCCCCTCGCATATCCTGAACTCGTCATCGTCGATGACAGTCGCTCCGGGGATCTCCTCGGACGCGCCGGAGTGGATGTACACCTTCGCGTTCTTGTAGAAACCGAGGTTCTCCACATGGTCCCTGTGCGAATGCGTGAGGATGACCGTGTCCACATCCTTGGGGAACACGCCGATCTGCTTGAAAGACGTCTTCACCATCGGCTTCATGTACTTCGTGCTCGGATCCACGACGATCAGACGGTCGGGTGTGCGGATGAGCACGGAGGTGGAGTTGGCCTCCAGGATCTTGCCCTCTTCGTCACGCTCTAGATTGCCCACGGCGAGGATGTCCAGCTGGATCATGCCGATGTCATCCCCGCCGCAATAGATAATCTCATTCATCCGGGATCGGGACGTCGCCGATCTTCCTGGAGGGGGACCCTGCCACGATGGTGTTCGGAGGCACGTCATGGGTGACCACGGAGTTGGCACCCACGATGGAGTTGTCGCCTATGGTAACACCCGGGAGCACGGTGGACGCGATCCCGATCCATACATTCCTGCCGATGGTGATCGGGGCGCCGTATGTGCAGTTCCTCTTCGTCGGGTCGGCCGGATGGTTGATCGTTATCAGGTTCACCTTCGGAGCGATGAACGTGTTGTCGCCGATCGTGATGCCGCAGCGGTCGAAGAACGTGCAGCACTGCTGTATGAGCACGTTCTTCCCGACCCTCAGGTTCTTCCCGAAGTCCATGTAGAACGGCGGGAACAGCGTGAGCGTGTCGTCGACCTCTGTTCCCGTCACATCTGCGAACACTTGTCTGACTTCCTCCGCGCTCATGACCGACGAGTTCATCCTCTGCAGCTTGGCCATCGTGTCGTGGATGACGTCATAGATCTTGTAGAACTCAGGGTCGTTCATGTCCACGATCTCGCCAGACCTGTCGCGCTCGAATATGTCCTTCTCTGCCATTCTGGAGTCTATGCGACGACAGTATTTGATCTTAATCCAACTCCAGATATGACCGACACCGTAAATACCTCTAAATGTGCTCGACCGACGATGGCCGGAGAGAGCAGGGACCTGGAGAGGATGCTTGGCGACCCGAAGGGCGCGATACGCTCCATGCTGCTCCCCCTGATCATCTCATATCTCGTGGTCCAGATCAACCTGTTCGCCGACACGTCCTGGTGCTCCGGACTGGGTGCCGATGCGAGCTCCGCCGTGTCCACGATATCCCCGTTCTACTGGATCGTCTCGGGACTCGGCACGGGACTGGGGATCGGCGCCGCGACGGCCATAGCCAGGTACCTGGGGAGGGGCGAGAAGCACAACGCGGACAGGCTGGCGTCCCAGACCGTGGTGCTGTCCATCATCATAGGCGTCATCAGCACCCCCGTCCTGCTCCTCGCAGTTGACCCCGCCCTCTCGATGATGGGTGCACAGGACATCGCCGAGGAATGCCGCGAATACATCCTCCCGCAGATCCTGGCGGGCACAGTCGTCATCCTGGACGGGACCGTCTCCGGGGTCATCAGGTCCGAGGGCGCCGCCAAGAGGTCGATGGTCGTGCTGCTGGTCGCAGCGTCGGTCAACATGATCCTGGACCCTGTTCTGATCTACGGCCTGGACCTCGGCCTGGCGGGAGCCGGATGGGCGACCGCGATTGCGTCAGCCTCCTCAGCCGCCCTCGGACTGTGGTGGTACCATCGCGGAAGACTCTACCTCACCATGTCCCTCGCCGACATGAGGCCGAACTGGGCAGACATGAAGGAGATCCTGTACGTCGGGATCCCGAGGGGCACGGAGTCCATGCTCATCAGCGTGATGTCAATGGTCCAGAGGATCTTCGTCATCGCCTGCGGGGGCACATCAGCCTCCATGTTCTACAACATACCCTGGAGGTTCGTCTCCATCAGCGAGGTCGTGTCCCAGGCGGTGGGATCGGCCCTCATCCCTGTGTGCTCGGCCGCACTGGGGAGGAGGGACTTCGCCAAGGCCGAGACCGGTTACAGGTACTCGCTGACCCTGACGATGATCGTGATGATCGCCATCGCCGCCGTCCTCTTCATATTCGCGGACTGGGTGATAATCCCGTTCACGTACTCTGAGAGCATGATCGAGTTCAGACCCGAGTTCGCCCACGTCCTGAGGATCTACGCCCTCCTGATACCGTTCATAGGGTTGATCGACATCGGCTCATCCATCCTGCAGTCGCTCCGCCTGGCACAGATCTCGATGCTGTCGTCCTTCGCCAGGAACATCCTGATAGTCGTCATGCTGTTCTTCGCCAGCTCGGTGTCGTTGGACGCGATATACTGGAGCCTCTTCGTGGCGGAGGTCATAGGCGGCGCGCTGATGATGTGGCTGGCCAGGGAGGGGTTCAAGCATTACAGGGCCGGCAGGGATCCCTCGACCTCCTGATGCCACCTGCAAAAATGCGGACACAATACGTTAAAGCTGATACCGGCATTACGGCGCATGGTTTTGGACCTGGAATCCGACAGAGGGAGAGGCGAGCTCGTCCTCGGGATCCTGCGCATCGTACTGGGATTCATGCTCATATGGGCGTTCCTCGACAAGCTCCTGGGCCTCGGCATGCCGACGACCCCTGAAGCGGCCATGATCAATGGTGGATCCCCGACGGAATACTATCTGTCGCACCTCGTGAGCGGTCCGCTCGAAGGGTTCTACTCCTCGCTTGCAGGGAACCCCGCACTGGACCTCCTGCTCATGGCGGGTCTGCTCTTGGTGGGTGCCGCAATGATCCTGGGCGTGGCATCCAGACTCTCGACGGTCGGGATGTGCGTGATGATGGCGCTGATGTTCTCCCTGGAGATGCCGCCTGACGACAACCCCCTCGTGGACTACCACATCGTGTACATCCTGGCGTCCATCGCCATCTACTATCTGGGAGGCTACAGCGTCCTCGGCTTGGATGGGAGATGGTCGGAGCTGTCCATAGTGAAGAGATTCCCGATACTGAGGTGACCCAGTGGAATACGACCCGTCGATAGAGATCGCCGAGGATCCGGATGTGTACCCGCCCTCTGACGACAGCATCCTGCTGATCGAATCCCTCGACGTGCACCCCGGGGAGAGGATCCTGGAGGTCGGATGCGGCTCGGGGGTGGTCTCCATCCATTGCGCCCTGAACGGATGCGAGGTGACCGCCGTGGACATCAACCCCAGGGCTGTCGACCTTGCACGCAGGAACGCGGAGGCGAACGGCGCATCTATCCCTGTCATCGAGAGCGATGTCTACGGGAGCGTGACCGGGACCTTCGACACCATAGTTTTCAATCTCCCATACCTGCCGGTGGACGAGGAGGGCCTGCTGGCCAAGGCCTGGTCCGGAGGTCCGGATGGCCTGGGGCCCCTGCCGAGACTGCTCGAGGGCGCACCCGGACATCTGAGTCCCGATGGGAGGGTGGTCGTGGTGGTGTCGTCCCTCATCGAGCCCCATGCGCTCCACGAGGCCCTCGCCCCCTACGACGTCAGGACCCTGGGGGAGCTCAAGCTGTTCTTCGAGAGACTCTCCGTCCTGGAGATAAGGGGATTCCTAGGTCAGAGCGATTTCCCGAGCTGATATGCCTCGTCCTTGAACCTGACGGCCGATGCGGCATCGGTTCCGCCACATCCGGTCGCGAGGACCCTCCCGCAGTCCTGGAGATTGAGGTAGCGGCACAGCGAGTCGTACTGTATCCTGACGGCGTCCATCGTCCAGTCCTCCTTGTCGGCGGATGATGCGATCAGGACCGCCTTGGTGCCACGGGTGCGAAGGTTGGA
>CAZLMR010000135.1:0-3960 GCA_964560575.1 uncultured Methanomassiliicoccales archaeon
GTGCTCCTCAAATCGGCACGCAACATCGCCCACGGCCAGGTTTTCGACGAGAACTTTCTGATGACCGTCGCCACCATCGGCGCGTTCCTCCTGTCTGCCGTGCCCGGGAACCATGATGTCATGTTCCCGGAGGCCGTGGCGGTCATGCTGTTCTACCAGATCGGCGAATGGTTCGAGAAGCGTGCAGTGGGTAAGACCAGACAGTCCATCTCGGACCTCATGGACATCCAATCCGAGGTCGCTCATCTGATGACAGAAGGTGGTCTGGAGGATGTGGATCCCGAAGAGGTGTCGGTGGGGGACCGCATAGTGGTACTGCCCGGTGAGAAGATCCCGCTTGACGGCATTGTCAAGGAAGGGAGCTCGTCGCTCGACACGCGCGCCCTGACCGGCGAGTCGATGCCCAGGGATGTGTTCCCGGGGACTGCCGTGGTGTCAGGTACGGTGAACCTCTCGGCGAAGATAGTCGTCGAGGTGACGAAGGAATATGAGGATTCCACCGCGGCGAAGGTGCTCGAGCTCGTTGAGGAGTCCGTGTCCAGGAAGGCCCCGACCGAGAAGTTCATCACGAAGTTCGCAAGATACTACACACCAGCGGTAGTCGGCGCCGCTCTGATCATCGCCGTAATCCCCAGCCTGATACTGGGCGACTGGAGCACATGGGTGTACAGGGCGCTGACGTTCCTGGTAGTTTCCTGCCCGTGCGCACTGGTGATATCCGTCCCGCTGAGCTACTTCTGTGGGATCGGCGCGGCCTCAAGGATCGGCATACTGATCAAGGGGAGCAGCTACCTTGAGTCCCTGTCCAAGACCGACACCGTCGTGTTCGACAAGACCGGCACCCTCACGGAGGGAAGGTTCGAGGTCTCCAAGGTCCACTCCGTGGAGATGGATGAATCGGAGCTGCTCACGACCGCCGCACAGGCCGAGTCGGTGTCCAACCACCCCATATCGAAGTCGATAATGGAGAGCCAGTCCTCGGGATTCGACGCCTCCGTCGTGGATTCGGCAGAGGAGATACCCGGCAAGGGGGTCAAAGCCGTCATCAACGGAAGGACGGTGCACGTGGGCAACCACAGACTGATGAGGGACATATCCGCAGACTACTGCACCGAGGAGGTCGCCGGGACCAACGTCCATGTGGCCGTCGACGGGAGGTATGCGGGACACATCGTCGTATCGGATGTTGTAAAGGGCGATGCGGCCGAGGCCGTGTCCTCCCTGAAGTCGCTCGGCGTCAGGCGCACAGTAATGCTCTCCGGCGACTCCGCCCGCATATGCACTGACGTCGGGGGAAGACTAGGGATCGATGACATCCGCTATGAGCTCCTGCCGTCGGACAAGACCGCGGCCCTCGAGGGCATACTGGAGGAGAAGTCTGAGGGGAGGACCGTCGTCTACGTGGGCGACGGGATCAACGATGCCCCGTCGCTGGCCCTTGCGGACGTAGGCATCGCCATGGGCGGTCTCGGCTCTGATGCCGCGATCGAGGCCGCCGATGTCGTCATCATGGACGATTCGCCCTCCAAGATCCCCGTCTGCATCTCGTTATCTAAGCGTGTGAACGGGATCGTGGTGCAGAACATCGTGTTCGCACTGGCCATCAAGTTCGCCCTCCTGGCGCTGACGCTCTTCGGTTTCACCAACATGTGGATTGCCGTGTTCGGCGACGTGGGGGTATCCATCATAGCCATCCTGAACGCGATGAGATGTATGAACGTCTCGAGATACCAGCCGAAAGCGGAGGTTCCAGAGGAACAGAGATCGGAGAACGTCGGAAACCCCACATGACCCATCTAAACTACTAGGAATAAAGGGGCGCAGGGTGGGTCCCGATAGCCTTAACCCTGTGCTCCGCCTTCTTATTCCCATGGATGCACTCGAGAAAATTCTGGTAGTGGCGATCGCCTTCGTGGCGGTCGCCTGCATAGTGCCGATGGCCTCCGAAACATCCGATGCTTCGGGGGAAGCTAACGGGCTGCTCCTCTATGAGGTGAACCCCTTCGCCAACGAAGGGGTGTCCGTTTACAACTACGGGACCTCCACCGTGGATCTCAGGGACTACAGGATATCCGACTATCCTGTGATCGGCGAGAAGGAGGGATACATCAGCTTCACAGAATCCATAAAGGTCGAGCCGGGAACCTTCGTGGTGATCGCCGACGACAGCGGTGAGACCAACCACTTCGTTGACAGGGAGGGTGTGGAGGTCTACCGCTTCGGGGAGAACGGCATTGAGGTCAGCTCCGGATTCGCCCTCGCGAACGGTGGTGACGACGTCTACCTCTTCCGCGGACAGACCATTATCGACGCGGTGTGCTACGGGAACGAGGTCATAGACGACCCGTCGATCTGGGCCAGCGACGTCTCGTTCTCCGACAAGGACGACACCTTCTTCCAGAGGCACGGAACGTACGACACCGACAGCGAGGATGACTGGTTCAACTACGTGTACGGCCAGACCCAGTACTGGTTCGACCCGGATTACAGGATCGACGCCACGGTCACCCCATTCCTCTTCCCCGACAGTGGCGGGATACCGGTCTACGACGCCGTCTCCTCCGCCACCGAGTCGCTGTACATCAACGTCTACATCATCTCCAACAAGAACATCTGCGGTCTTATCCTGGACATGATGAGGGAGAACGAGAACCTGGATGTGGACATCCTCGTCGAGGGGACACCTGTCGAGGGCTATGTCCAGAACGTCGAATCCCTGGTCACCCTGGCCAGGAACGGAGCCGATGTCAGGATGATAGGGACCGGAACCGACTACCGTTTCGAACAGGACCACGCGAAGTACGCCATCATCGACATGGAGAAGGTCGTCGTGACCTCGGAGAACTGGACCACGGACAACCTCAACGGACACATCGACGACAACGTGTACTCCGGGGAAGACGGTAACCGCGGATGGGGTGCCGTGATAGAGAGCACCGAGTACGCGCAGTTCATGTACGGGGTCTTCCAGAACGACTTCAGCATGGAGTACGGGGACGTCACCCCGATCCTCGACGAGTACGGGAACGCAAACGGCGAGGAACCGTACTACAGCCCCGTGGACGATGCAGTTTTCGACTCCTTCAGGGCACAGGTCACCCCGATCCTGTCCAACGACAACTCTTTCGACTACACCGAGTACTTCATCGAATCGGCCGAGGAGAGGATATACTGCGAGCAGCAGAGCCTCGGAAGCTACTATCAGGTCACCGAGGGGGACTCGCCCATAGCGTTCCTTGCCAAGCGTGCGGCGGACGGAGTGGACACCAGACTGATCCTCAGCACCGGGGTGAAGAACTACAACGATGTCGAGCTTTGGATCAACCAGGCCACGAGCATAAGCGCCGCCACCCTGACCACACCGTACGTGCACAACAAGGGCATCGTCTCCGACGACGTGGCGATAGTCTCCTCCGTCAACTGGACCTCCGCATCGTTCTTCGACAACAGGGAATGCGCAGTGGCGATATACTCGGAGGATGTCGCCGACTACTTCGCGGATGCGTTCCGTGCAGACTTCGAGAGATGCTACGACTATGACGGCATCAGCGTGGACCTTAGCGGCAACGACTCTCACTATGCCGCCGGACAGGAGATAGCGTTCTCCGTCAACGTGGACCCGCCCGGATCCTACATGTACATCTGGGACTTCGGAGACGGCTCCGAACCCCTAGAGACCGACCAGTCGCGCGTGGTCCATGTTCCGGAGCTCGGAGGGGACAGCGGTGCTTCGTTCAGACTGTTCGTGACAGTGCTGGACGGGGACGTCATCGTCGGAAAGAACTCGATAACCTATTCCGTAGGTGACGTCGAGGTGCCGACTGATCCGGACGACCCCTCTAGCGGCGATGACCCTGAGACGGGATCGTTCCTGTCCGAGTACATGTACATAATAGCCCCGCTGATCGTGGTTATACTCGCGATAATCGGTGCGGTCAGCAGGTCGGGAAAGAAGAGAAG
>CAZLMR010000136.1:0-3876 GCA_964560575.1 uncultured Methanomassiliicoccales archaeon
GAGGGCAGCCTTCATCGGATTGGTGAAGGAGGCCGTCGCGGAGATCGAACAGGAAGGGACGGACGAACCCCAGACCGAAGACGAGACCAAAGAGGAATCAGAGGAGCAGTCCGAGGAGACTACGGAAGAGGACGAGACGAAGATGGTCCACGACATCGCCATCGAGTTGAAATCCATTCTTGGAGTGTGAATTTATGGACAAAGCAGTCAACATCGAGTTGAAGGGCTACCTGGACGAGATCGCTGGTATGAAAGAAGAGATCAAAGGTCTCCCCGGGCAGTACAATGAATTGAAGGCAAAGACCGACGAGGTCATGACGAACATCGCGGAGCTCAAGCAGAGCATGGAGCTCCTTGAGAAGAAGAACGCATCACCCGTCAACATCAACGACCCCTACGAAGCGAAGGGATTGATGGAGTTCGCCAAGAAAGGCGTTGCACAGGAGCTCAACGGACCCACCGGAGGTTACCTGGTGACACCCACCCTCGCATCGAGGATCTTCGAGCTCCAGACCGACATGGACAACATGAGGCAGTACGCCACAGTTCTCACGGTCGGAAGCAACGTGCTCCAGGTCCCCAGGGAATCATCCGAGGCCACCGCAGAGTGGGTCGGGGAGAACCAGGAGAGGAACGATACCGATAACGCCAAGCTCGGCCTGAACAACATCGGCATCTACGCCGTACAGGCCACGATACCCGTCAGCAGGGACCTCCTCCAGGACAGCGGAGCACTGAACCTCGAATCCTACTTCCTTGAGAAGATCTCGAAGGCGATCTCCAAGGAGGAGAACAAGCAGTTCGTCATAGGAAACGGATTCCAGAAGCCCGAAGGACTCTTCGCGTGCACCGAGATCGACTCCGAAGAGGCATCGGCAGCGGCATCGTTCACCGGTGACGACCTCATCGACCTCTGGGCACAGACAACTCTCGCCACGGACGAGAATGCGGCCTACTACATGAACAAAAAGATGGCCACCATCGCGAGGAAGCTCAAGGACGACAACAAACAGTACCTCTGGACCCCTTCCCTCGTGGCAGGGCAGCCCAACATGTTCAACGGATTCGACCTACGCATACTGGTCAACGCGCCCGACCTGGCCGCAGGAAAGCCCGCCATAGCATTCGGTGACATGGCCAACACCTATGTCATCGCAGACAGGGCGGACGTGGAGATCCTCCGCGACGAGATCAGCAAGAAGAGGTACAACGAGATCGAGTTCACCGTGAACAAGAGGGTCGGAGGAGGAGTCGTCCAGCCCGACAGCATGGTATTCCTCGAAGGAAAATCCTGAGGTGATTGGAATGGTCAAATCAGAAATAGCGACACAATGCGAGTACATCGACACCGCAGGCACCTATGACATCAGCGATGCCATCGAGGTCCTCATAATCGGAGATATCAGCAAGGCCACCCACGGAGCGACCTCCGCGAACGCCACCACTGCGCTGGGATCCGACGATTACGTCGAAGGTAAGGACATCTACGGATACATCGGATACAAGCAGTACATCAAGATCGTATCCGGTGCCGAGCTTGTGCTTGTCCACAAGGGACACTGCCCTACCGAGTGAGAATACCCCGAGGGGAGGATTCCCCTCACTCCATCGCCGGGTTCTGTTGTGCATAAATTTCTGTCATACTATCCGACATCGACCCGGCGGCCTTTCTCTGATTATATGCTACTCTGCGCGAAGATTATCGCGCATGCAGACCATAAGCATAGTCTACGATCCCGACACGCACGGGATAAGCACGAGCACCGGTTATGCAGGCGCGACCATCGACAACTCATCAACGGTCATCAACGTATCGGGAATCCCCGAAGGGTATGATGCACGGCTGGAGTTCGCGGTGGTCGTGGCGGACAACAACGGGGTGAACAGACATCCGTTCATCCCGCTGGAAGAGTCGGACGGAACGGGCGTGACCCTATGGTCGTGCACCGTGCCCGATTCCATCCTCTCTGCGTGTGAGAGGACTCACCGCCTGCCTGCGCAGCTGGTCATCACCGACGCCGAATCGGGCGTGGTGACTGCATCGAAGAACTGGGTGACATTCAATGTGGCACCCTCCGTGAATGCCTTCAACTCGTTCGTCAGCGCATACTCCGACAGATGGACGAGGGCTATCATCAGCCTGTCGCAGGACAGCGAGACCGGGAATCTGACCATCATCGACATGAACGGCGACGAGCAGGAGATCGGCTTCTCCCTGTCCTCGCTGATGCTGCCTGCCGAGAACATCGTCGGGACCATCCCCATGGGCAACATGCCCGAGGGTGTCAAGGACGGCATGGTCAGTGTGGCGACCGAAGCGGACAGGCTCAACCTCACCGCCTCATCGGTGCAGAACGGAGATACGGTCTTTGTCATACAGTCACAGCTGATGTACAAGGTCATCGACGATACCGCGCTCGGATCCGAGAACGCGTTCCAAGTATACCGCGGTCAGCTGTCGTGGGGGGACATCGACGGGAGCATCGAGGACCAGACCGACCTGGGTACCATCCTGGCCTCAGTGGAGAACGTCCAACCCGACTGGACGGAGAACGATTCGACATCCGATGCGTTCATCCTCCACAAGCCCACATTGGGCACGGCGGCGGCCCTGAACGCGGGGACTCAGGCAGGCAACCTCGTACCCTTGAATGCCAACGGGAAGCTTCCCGACGAAGTGATGCCGGAGATCGCATTGAGCAGGAGCCTCGGTACGGTCACGGAGAAGGCCGACCTGACCGGGCTGGTCGGACAGACCGGGGATTGGGCGGTGGTGACCGACGACGACAACGAGGCCAACAACGGGATGTACATCCTGTCGGGACAGTACACCGAGATCCTCGATTGGTCGCAGGTCAAGACTCCCGGGGCGGTGTTCTCCGTCGATGGGGCGACAGGTGCGGTGGATCTCCGTGCGTTGCGGTACACCAGGTTTTTCAAGTCCGGCAACAGCCCGTACGCGACCATCACAGGCGACGGCAGTACAGTGGACTTCGTGATAATGCACAATCTCGGTGCCGTGCCCGTGGTGGAGCTCTACGATGAGGAGGACACGAGGACCACGGCGACCATAACATCGACGACCACGCAGGTCTCGATCTCATTCTATTCCGCTCCGACAGCGAGCGAATCCTACAAGGTGGTGATCCACGCATGACACACTATGATGCAAATGATTCTTGGAAGGTCCGCGGGAAGCTCAACGCTTCGGCGCAGGCCTCCGAACAGGGGGACTCGGTCCTCCTCGATTCGAACGGACAGATCCCGGGACAGTTCATCCCGCAGGTGGTGGAGGAGTTCTCGATACCGACCTCCGCATGGTCGGGGAGCGAACCCTACACCGCAACGGTGGTGCTGACGGGGCTCGGCCAGCTGGCGATACCCGACTTCGCCATGAACGCCCCGACGGTAACGCAGAGGACCGGGTTCGCATCCGGGAGGCTGTCGGTGTCCGCCATCGATACGGCGACCAACACAGTCACCATCGTCGCGGACGGGGACAGGCCCACGGTGGCCCTTCCCTGCCTCATGGCGGGCATCAAGGGCACACCGACGGGTAATTGGACCTCTTCGTTCCCCGGAGGCCTCGGAGGGGGCGGAACGACGTACACGATGACCGTCACCGTACAGGGTACCTCGCAGTCGCCCGTGGCAGGTGTCACGGTGACCGTGGAGGACAGCGGGCAGAACCAGTTCGTGGACATCACGGATGTCAACGGACAGGCGAGCTTCACAGTGGATCTCAACGAGCAGTACACGGTATCATGCGACGGATCCAACGTGGAGGTCGAGTGCTCCCAGGATCAGACGGTCACGATAACCAATGCGACCACACCGCTGACCTTCACCGCCACAGCATGGCCTGTCATCAGCATC
>CAZLMR010000137.1:0-3839 GCA_964560575.1 uncultured Methanomassiliicoccales archaeon
ACGACGGCTATCAGGCTATTACTTATAAGGGTTTCTACCGCGCGTAACGGTATTGCCTAAACAAAGTAAGAAAGAATCGTCCCTGGGAGGCGACTCTGGGCCTTCAACGGACCTTTCGTATAGATAGTTAACGCAGGCGGTAAGCTCCGTTCACACGATCCGGCTTAGGGTACATTATTTAATAGAGACAGCCGATGGCCGAACCGATTCACATGAGCAACGTCTGTCCCCTTGACTACCGTTACGGCCGCGATGACATGAAGGCCGTGTTCAGCGAGGAGAGCCGCATCCACTACCAGATGCAGGTCGAGGCCGCATTGGCCCGTGCGCACGCCTCCCTCGGGACCATCCCCCAGGAGGCCGCCGACGAGATCACCAGGGTCGCCAGCCTCGACGTCGTCAGCGTAGACAGGATCAAGGAGATCGAGAAGGACACCAGGCACGACCTGATGGCCATGGTCAAGGCCATGACCGAGAAATGCAACGGCGACGCCGGCAAGTACGTGCATCTGGGCGCCACATCCAACGACATCGTCGACACGGCCACGGCCCTGCAGATGAAGGCCGCCCTCGAGATCGTCATGGAGGATGTGGACAACATGATCATGGTCTTGGCGAAGATCGCGAAGAGGGAGAGGGACACCCTCGAGATCGGAAGGACGCACGCTCAGTTCGCCATCCCAATCACTTTCGGATTCAAGATCGCGGGATACATCGCGGAGATGCTGAGGCACAGGGAGAGGATCATCGAGGCCATGCCCAGGATCTGCGCCGGGAAGATGGCGGGTGCCGTCGGGACCGGTGCCGCCCTCGGAAAGAACTTCTTCGAGATCCAGAAGAGGGTCATGAGGGACCTGGAGCTCACATACGAGCCCGCCGCCACCCAGGTGGTCGGACGCGACAGGTACACCGAGTGCATCTGCATCATGGCCAACATCGCCACCTCCCTGGAGAGGTACGGTACCGAGATCAGGAACCTCCAGAGGTCAGAGATCGGCGAGGCCGCCGAGTACTTCGACGTGAAGAAGCAGGTCGGTTCATCCACCATGGCCCAGAAGAGGAATCCCATGAACTCCGAGAACGTCTGCGGCCTGGCCCGTGTCATCCGCGGATTCGTCACGCCCACCTTCGAGAGCCAGGTCCTCTGGCACGAGAGGGACCTCTCCAACTCGTCCACCGAGAGGTTCACGCTGACGCACGTTTTCATCCTCCTGGACGAGATCCTCAAGAAGATGACCTGGGTCTTCGACGGGCTCGAGGTGCGCCGCGACAGGATGCTCGAGAACATAGAGTCCTCCAAGGGACTGGTAATGGCCGAGCCCCTGATGATGAAGCTCACCGAGAAGGGCATCGGAAGGCAGGACGCCCACGAGATCATCCGTTCGTCCGCCATGGTCGCCGAGGACGAGAACAGGCACCTCAGGGACGTTCTCCTGGAGAGGGAGGACCTGAAGGGCATCCTGACGGAGCAGGAGATCATCGACACCATGGACGCCGCCAACTACGTGGGCGGTGCCAGGGAGATCGTGGACAAGATGGTCGAGGCCGCCGAGTCCACCGTCGGAAGGAAGGTCGAGTGAGATGCAGCCGGCCGTGAAGCAGGGCCTAATCCTCGGACTCATCGTGGGAGTGCTGGTATCGCTGATCTTCTGGTCCCTCTCCGAGGGCAACCCGATCAGCCTCATCATCATCCCGGTCGCGGCGATCATGGGTGCCGCCTCCCAGATGATCAAACCTGGCGACGACGAATGACGGTCCGAGCCGGAAAACGATGAAACGACGTCCGAGGGGATGGCCCCCTCGGACCTTTTGGTTTTGGAATCACTCGATCTTCTTACCGGCATGGTCGCCGGGCGTGACGTAGTATACCTCGTCCACCATCATCTTCACCAGATGCTTGGCGGGGAAGATCTCCTTGATGGAGTGCGCGAATGCGACTGCGGCCTCGTAGTCGGCGCCGGAATCCTCGATGGTGAGCGTCCCCTTGACCTGCCAGGACTCCTTGCACTCGGGGTTCCAGACGTAGAAGGCCGCCTTGGGGTTCTCCTCCATGTTGGCGATGGTCTTGCCGAAGTAGTTGTCGATGATCCAGATGGTGCCGTCCTCCTTGGGGATCAGCATCCCAACGGGCACGACGTTGGGGACGCCGTCCTTAGATGCCGTGGCGAGGGCGTAGACCTTCTGGTTCTTCATCTGGTCGAGAATCTCCTGTGTGAGTTTTGCCATGCTCACGTTATCAGAACCTCGGTACTTAATGGGGCCAGTACCCGCGATGGAACCTCGGAGGTAGCGGCCGGTCACGCTTGCCGGATCCGATGCGACGTGCTCCACGGTTCCGGACGAGACGATGCGGCCTCCAGCCTCTCCCCCTCCGGGCCCCATGTCGATGACATGGTCGGCGTTGGCGATCAGGTCCAGGTCGTGCTCGATCACGATCAGCGTCGCACCGTCGTCCATCAGCCTCTGGAACACCCCTATGAGCGTCCGGACGTCCTGCGGATGCAGACCTATGGTCGGCTCGTCGAAGACGAACACCGTCCCGTCCTGGCTCCGGCCCATCTCCGATGCCAGCTTGAGCCTCTGCGCCTCCCCTCCGGACAGCGCGGGCGTGGCTTCGCCCAGGGTGAGGTAGCCGAGTCCGATCCCCGACATGGTGGCCAGACGCTCGGCGACCTTCGTCCCCTTCAGAGCCTCCGATGCCCTGTCGACCGTCATCGACATCAGCTCCGGCAGGGAGAACGAGCGGTCTGAACCCCTCGGGGAGATCCTGAGAGACGACGCCTCCCTCGAATACCTCGATCCCCCGCAGACCGGACAGACTATGTCCACATCCGGCAGGAACTGGACGTCCAGGGTGATCTGCCCGGTTCCATCGCATTCGGGGCATCTCAGCCTGCCGGTGTTGTACGAGAAGTCCCCCGCTCCGTACCCTTCGGCCTTGGGGCCCTCGGCCCTGGCGAACATGCGCCGGAGGTCGTCCAGGACCCCGCTGTAGGTCGCGACCGTGGACCTGACGTTGGTGCCTATCGGCGTGGCGTCGATCACGTTGACCCTGCGAACCCATCCTGCGTCCAGGGACGCGACATGGTCGGGCATCGGGGAGCCGGCGATGTGGGACTCGAGCGCCGGGACCAGGCTCTCCAGGACCATTGTCGTCTTGCCGGACCCGGAGACCCCAGTGACGACGGTCATCCTGCCCTTCGGGATCCTGACGTCCAGAGGACGGACCGTGTGGATGGTCGACGTCCCCATGCGGATCTCGCCGAGGGCGAACACCTCTTCCTCGGCGGCCCTCCGGCGCACGACCACGTCGACGCCGTCCCTCAGATACGGGGCGATGACGGAGTCCGGATCAGCCTCGATGTCGGACACCGTGCCCTGGGACACCACGGTCCCTCCGTCGCTCCCCGCTCCGGGACCCATCTCTATCAGCCAGTCGGCCCTCCTCAGGGCCCTGACGTCATGGTCCACGAGTATCACCGAGTTGCCATGGTCCACCAGGTCGCGCACGATCGCCATCATGCCGTCTAGGTTCGACGGGTGCAGGCCGATGGACGGCTCGTCCAGGACGTACATCACGCCCGTGGTCCTGTTCCTCAGGGCCCTCGCCAACTGGACCCTCTGACGCTCGCCCGTGGACAGAGTGGACCCGGCGCGGTCCAGGGAAAGGTAGTCGAGGCCGAGGTCCATGAGCCTCCTCCCGGTGGCCAGGAACTGGCCGCATATGCTCTCGGCCATCGGGCGCATGTGCTCGGGCATCTCCGACGGCACCTCGGACACCCATACCATGAGGTCCCCGAGCGTCATTGACGTCGCCTCCGCGAGGTTGATCCCGCGCA
>CAZLMR010000138.1:0-3816 GCA_964560575.1 uncultured Methanomassiliicoccales archaeon
AGACCGAGGGCGGCGAGGACGAATCCCACGAGGACCAGTACGAGTTTGAGTGTCTCGAGCATGCCGGAGTCGTCGGTGATGCTCACCCCGACCAGCGAAAGGAACGAGTCGTAGGCATCGGTTAGGAAACCTACATACTCCCCCAGGTCAATGCCCAGCTCACCTCCGTGGGGGAGGAAGAGGAACATGGAGACATCCCCGGTCTCCATGAGGTTCTGCACCGTCAGGACCAGCGACAGCGCAGAGTAAATGAGTGCAATACCGAAGACGACCCCCACGATCGCCTTGTTCATCCCTTTCATTGCCAAGGGGTATGGATACTGGTTTTATTTTGCTATCGGGAGTCGTCCTGAACCGTGTATCGGAGACCGGCGGGATGCGTCTCGCCAGAACCCGTATGTAGGTCGACGATGAGAGGACCGAAGCCCAGACATCCGATACCGACCTGTCGCGTCGATATAGGATGTGATGTTGAGTCACACCAGCGGCCTCAAATATCGAGAGACCCGACGCCTCATCACCAGGGAGGAAGCCCACCGCAGGGGGCTTCCCTGTGGTGGGTCCCGACGACCTGAGAACTTCGAGGAGGTGTGTATCTGAATCAGAAGGATCAGGACCAGGGAACTCGTCTACAAATCGCGTCCCTGGTCCTTCAGGTGGTTCGACTGATCGTCGAACTGCTGAAGTGACCCGCCTCGCGAGCGGGTAAACCTCTTAGGCCGTCGAGAGACGGCCGCCTGCGGTCTGAAAGTTACATCGGATAATGGGTATAAAATATGTAACCGCCTCCGACGCGGCACCCGTCCGTGACTATGAGGGTGATGCCCATGCCGATGTCGGACGATCCCCGACAACGCATGATTCCGACACCGCACCGAACGGCAAGAGATCCGGGGTCAGCGGACGTACGAGTACACGCTCAGGGCCGACACCAGCACCATCACGATTCCCAGAACCCTGATGAATGTGTCCGATGTGGCCCCCGGATACACCAGCAGCAACACCCCCAGAACGATCATGACTATCCCCACGACCAGGGCCGTGGTCCTCCTGCGGCTTCCGGAATCGAGATTCCCGGCAATCGCCAAAACCCCCAGGACCATCAGGAACAGTGCCACGACGATCATCAGCAGCGATGTCATCGCCCCGGTCGCGACCACCAGGAGGAGACCCACGACCGCCATCAGCAGACCCAGGACGATCCTCATGGTGTCACTGGACCTTATCCCGCGGCTCGTGTAGATGGAACCGACCACTATGAGCGCCACCCCTGCGAACACCACGACGATCTGTATCGAACCGGCACCCTCGACCACCATGATGAGACCGACGAACAGCATGAGGATCGCTGTGGCCAGGGGATCCCTGGTCGGCGACACCTTCTCCACATCCCTTCCCATGATGGCCATATCCGGCTCGGAGTACATAAGGCCAATCAATAGGTTGATAGACCCCTCGTCCGTTCGGTGTCCCATGGTTAAGACAGTCAGCGCATCCCACATCCTCGTCGGAAGCGAGAAGGACGCCCAGAAGATCATGGACCGCATCGCCAAGGGGGAGGACTTCGCCGAGCTCGCGAAGAGGTTCTCCAAGTGCCCGTCCAAATCCAAGGGAGGCAACCTGGGCTGGTTCGGAAAGGGTCAGATGGTCCCGGAGTTCGAACAAGCCTGCTTCAACGGGAAGACGGGCGACGTGGTCGGACCCGTGAAGACGGAGTTCGGATACCACATCATAAAGATCACCGGTCAGAAGTGACCGGGAAACGATTTTGAGGTCCGACCCCCGGCTTCCGGGGGAGGGACCTGTCATTTGTTTCAGGACGAGACCTTCTTGAGCTGGTAGAACTCGACCAGCTGGAGGATTCCGGCTATGATCAGGATCACGCCTATCACGGTCATGACCAGATCAGCGGCCCCGTCGAGGTTGAACAGGCCGTAGATACCCACGATGACCATCAGGATACCGACGATCACTGTGACGACCCTGCTCCCCTTGGCGACGGCGAAGCCACCACCCATACCCAGCAGGGATACGAGACCGATTATTATGATCGCGATGCACAGCATCGCCATCATGAAGTCCTCCACCAGTCCGGTGACCAGCAGGAGGGCCAGACCTATCACGAACACCACGGCGCCCATTATCAGGGTCGGGGTGAACTTGGACTTGAATCCCCCGTAGAGGGTGAACGCGCCCATCACGAGGCACAGTATTCCCGCGATAATCAGGATGATGCTCAGGGATTCGCCCTGGAGGGCGACCATGATAATCCCGATGATCAGCAGGAAGATACCCGATATGAGGGAATCCTTCCAAGGATTGAATTTCTCGATGGTTACTTCCATTAGATACCACCGGGAAGAAGTATCCGGCATCCACACCTAAATTCTTTGTGGGAAAAACAGCATCTGCAAGCCGACTTCATAAATCTTATAATGAAAGGGGTTTGGGAAAGGGTTTGTTGGATCGTGTTCCGGGACCTTACATTCCCATCTTCTTCCTGACATCGCCGTCGAACATGAAGACGAGCATGTACAGGTAGACGATGGCGCTGAGGATGCAGACGAGGATGGTGTACCACTCGCCGCCGAAGCATCCGGCCAGGTTGAGCAGGAACTCGATGAGGAAGATGACGACCAGGATGATCCAGAGGATCTTGTCGAAGTTCGTGGTCCTTCCATCGTCGATCTTTCCACCGATCCAGACGATGATGATACCGATAATCAGGATCAGGACGTTGGTCCAGGTGGAGATGCTGACTCCCCAGATTCCCGCGATGGCCGCGAAGAAAGCGGAGATGATGGTGGCAAGTCCAACGGTCTTGACGAACTGAGCGAGGACGGCGATCTTCTCGGAGATCTCACCCTTGCGCACCTTGTTACCGAATCCGAAGTAGACGAATGCAGCGAGAAGGGAACCGATACCGGCGACAACGAGGGCCAGCCTGTCATCTCCCTCCTTGACCGCACCGTTGTAAATCGAGACGATGGCGCTGATGATCATCAGAATTCCGATGAAGAACAGGCCCCATCCCGCGATCTTGGTGTTGTCGAAGAATGACATAGATGATGGAATCCAGATGGACCGTATATAATCTTGAGCAGAGTACAACCGAATGGTCAATCTATTTAGGCACTTCTAAATATACTTTTCATGGACATGTCATCCATCCAGAGCGATACGTGCCAATCATAAATACGATGGGACACGATTCGGAGATTCATGGTATACGCATGCCCTGCTGAGAGCGACCCCAGAGACAAGCTGGAGGACTACGTCAAGGACCCTGAATACAAGACGATCGCAGGCCTCAGGACCGAGGGGCTGCAGGGCCTCATCGACCTCGTGACCGCGGAGATAAAGAGGCAGGAGCCCGACTCCAAGACGATATTCGTCGACAGGGAGGTCCTCAGCGACAACGGCATCGACTTCCCCAAGGACCTGGCAAGATACATGGAGAAGGAGATGGCGTCCGGCAAGAGGTGCAACTTCCTGATGTGCGACGACCTTCCGGTCATCAACTGGCAGTCAGCACTCCAGGGTATGCAGGGGAAGGATGTGCAGGTCTACTGCTTCTCGGTGGCTTGCAGGCAGATCCCGTCCTGCGCCAAGATGCTCTGACACCGGGAGGGGCCACCCCTTCCGGATTTTATCGATACAAAAAAAGAAGGCCCCGGAGGTCGGGGCCTTGATGTTTCACTCGGTCTCCGGGAACGCGTCCCTTATGGCCTGGAGCATGTCGTGGAACGTGGTCTCCTCCGGGACTATGTCCGGTTTGAAGCCCAGACTCTCCAGCCTCTCCGACGTCGGCCTGCC
>CAZLMR010000139.1:0-3812 GCA_964560575.1 uncultured Methanomassiliicoccales archaeon
CTCCCCCAAATCGAGAAAGACCGTCTGGAATGCGCTGATCAGACCCAGGATATACCCCCACACAGGCGTATAGTAATAGCCCTCCGCATCGTAGAGCCCGTCCCCGGCCTCCAAGTTGCGTATGACGACCGCCCAATAGTCGGCATCATACCCTATGGAGAGGGACATGCAGACGAACCTCACTATGAGACCGAATGCGAGGATCACCAGGAACGGATGCTTGATGTTCGAAGCCCGAGCCCCGATACGGGCTAGAATGTCGCCAGCCTGGGTCTCAGACATGGAACGATTCTCCGTACTTCGTGTATGTCCCGCCAATGCTGACGTAGAGCGTGGCATGTTCGGAGGTCAGCTCCATGATCCCATCCACCGTCCCCCTCACGACCTTCCCCTCCTCATGACCGATGATGGTGGAATACGGGGTCGCGCCAGATGCGATGACCTGTCCGACATCGTCTATCTGGTCTATATCGAACTTACCTGAGAACACGCCCACAGCCCCGTTCCCGTGACCTACCAGAGCCACCGTGGAATATCCGTCCGCGGAATATCCCATCGCAAGTGCATTGTCGAGTCCGCTGATGTCGACCCCGTAGACGAGCCTGCTGCCCTTGAGGGAGAGGGCGTCGGTGAAACCGTTGTCGACCTCGGACTCGGCGATCTCGGGACCATCCGTGTTCACGCACTCTGAACCGAAGAAGAGGACCTGGTTGTCCGGGACACGATGAAGCCCTTCCGCATCGGTGAAGTATGCCCCGATCTCTGAACCGAGCCAGTACAGGGTCCCCCCTCCGGAGATCCAACTCATCAGGAGGTCCGAGGCGTTCCCGGTGTACACGGTCGATGGGAGGGCATACGACATCACCATGATCGCCTTCCCTTCGGGATCGTCCGACGTCTCGCGCAGATAGCCCTCCAGGCCCTTTGAGTCGCATAGCGTCACATCATCGAAGGAACGGTTCTCGAGCGCGTTGCGAATCTGCTCGGCATAGTACTGCTGATCCAGGTACTCGAGCCCTGTCTCCGCCGCGACCTCATCGTAGTATTCGGAGTAGTTCCCGTCGACGAAGATGACCAGCTCTCTCACCGGGGCATGACCGTTGTTATCGATCAGAAGCGCGGAGTAGACGTCCGACCCAGATGAGCTGACCTCATACGATATGGACCCGTCATCCCGCTGAGCGGAGACATCGAATTCGTGTATGTCGGAATAGTATGTGAAGTACTCTCCTGCGAATACCGCGAGACACAGGACTACTGCAAGGACCACGACGCAGCGGTCTGTCTTTGTTCCCATCGATGCACCCGTGACTGCCAGTGTGGAGCCTATCTTTTAATCTATCGCGTGACCGCTCGACCCCGAAGGACACATATATCGGACATAGGTTGGATGGGTCCGTGAACGATATCCAGGCCAGACTCCTGTCCATGTACAAGGACATCCGTAAGATCCTCGATGCCCACGGGATAACATTCTATGTCCAGTACGGAACAGCGATAGGGGTGCTCAGACACAAAGGGTTCATCCCCTGGGATGACGACATCGACATCCTGGTCTGGGAGCAGGATCTCCCCGAGGTCAACAGGATCCTCTCCGAGGAGCTGGACTCCGAGCGCTACTACTACCACCTCCCATCCGCCGACACACACCCCCATGTCATATTCAGGGGGGACGACCTCGAGCGGGACCTGAGGGACAGGAAGGCACCGTTCATCGACATCTTCCCGATCGACCCGTATCCAGACTCCAAATGGAGAAGGCCGCTGGCCAACGTCCTCATCTGGGGGAACGTCGGATCCATCTGGGCGATCGACCATGTGAAGAGCATCACTCTCCACAGGATGCTGTGCTGGATCCCGCCCGTGTTCAAAAGGTTGGAGATCTTCATCTCCGGGTGGGACTCCGGGACGACGGTCGTCTACAGCACCGGATTCGGACACTGCATTTTCCGCCGCGAGTGCTACGGGACCCCGACGTGGCATCCTTTCGAGGACTCGGAAGCCCCTTTACCTTGCGAGATAGACGCAATGCTCACCTACATCTTCGGCGACTACATGACACCGCCTCCCGAGGACAAGAGGGTGGGGGCCGGAGGGTTCCCATGCAGCGTCTGCAAGGACTACGAGATGGAGAAGAGGGGACTGCGCCGAATCAGGAACCGACTCCCCTGCGACAGCGGATGATCTCCCCGATCCTGTAACGATACATCAGCAGCGGGATCGAGAGCACACCGACACACTGCAGCACACCGCCTATCGCGAACTGGATGTTCATCGGTGTCAGGACCCCCAATCCGGACGAGTACATCTCATAGAAACCCAGGAGGGATGAGACATCCACGAGGCCGGTCCATACTGCAAGGGACATCATTGTCAGGGAATTGCTGGCGAACATGTACACCATGGAACCCAGAGCCAGGATCTTCCATGACGATGAGCACCCCCTGCATTCCGCTGCGACCCAGTACGCCAGGAAGGGGACCAGGAACACGATGTACTGTGTCGTCGGAGGATAGATGAGAACCGCGACCGCCACCAGAAGGCATCCCTCCATGAGACGCCGGTCCAGGTCTGCCTCGGCGGCCTTGAGGACACGGAGACCCGCCAGGAAGGATATGACGAGGGCAAGGACGTACGTGGCTATGCGGGTCAGCCCGATGATCCCGTCGACCGCGGAGCTCTCCGCGGATGCGCCGGTGCGATCGGTGAGGAACTGGAAGCACTGTTCCAGATTCCCTTCGATGATCTGGGGCATGAATATCACCGCTGCGACGAACACCGCACCCGCCACTGCCGAGACCACGTGGCGCCTCATGGATGCGGGATCGCCCCTGTATCTAGCCACCACGTAGAACAGCAGCACGAATATCAGGAACGCCGGGAAGAACTTGGTCAGCGCCGCCATGCAGAACGACATCCCGGCCAGGAACGAATGCCCCCTGCGGACCAGCACCACGGCCAGCACCGAGAACGTCGCAGCTATCGTATCCGGCATGCCGATGACGCCCGTGGATCCGATGACGACGGGGCTCAGGAACGCGAGGGCGAAGGCCAGGTTCGCCATCCTGGTGTCCCCCTTGATGTCCTTCACCAGATGCCTTATCAGAATCGCTGTCACGAGGTCGAAAAGCATCAGGGGGATCCTGATCGAATAGTTCAATGCCAGTGAGGTCACGGTCGCGGTCTGGTGCCCGGCTCCCGCCTCCACCGGGAAAGCCTCGATGACGCGCAAGGCGACCTCCCCCAGATCCATGAAAATGGTCTGGAGGGCTCCGATCAGCCCTAGCACATAGCCCCAGACCGGTGTGTAGTAGTATCCCTCCGCGATGTACAGGCCGTCCCCCGCCTCTATGTTGCGCAGGACCACGGCCCAGTAGTCGGCGTCGAACCCCATGGAGAATGAGGCGATCAGAAGTCTGAGGATGATCCCGACGACCAGAATCAGAAGGAACGGATGCCTGATGTTGGAGAGATGCGCCCGCATCCTGCCGACAACGCCGTCCTCGATCAGATCGACTTCCAAAAACCTCATCCCCGCGCAATCAACGGATCGGATGGTCGATCCCGAATGAAATACGACCTGCGATGCCTGTGATGAAAATATGTTGGGGCCCGAAGGCCCCTGAAAGGTTTGTGATCACTCCTCCTTGTACTCGGGGATGAATCCGTCCTCCATCATCTTGGCCGTGAGGTTCCTCGACCTGTTGATCATGAAGGACGCCCTGTCGTACAGCTCCTGGCGGCTGAGCTTGAGCCTGGCGACTCCCTGCTCCTGAGCCTTCAGGGCGACGGCGACGGCCTCCCTGGGGAAG
>CAZLMR010000140.1:0-3808 GCA_964560575.1 uncultured Methanomassiliicoccales archaeon
GCACGAGAGCGCCATGAGCCTCTTGGTCTTCCTGTCGAGCGCCCCGTCCTCGACCATGACCCTGTCCATGGTGTGGAGGGTGTCGATGAAGGAGGGGTCCAGCTCGTTGATAGCCTTCAGAGTGTCGGGGGCGTATCCGCCCATCCCGGAGCACATCTGTCCGAACTTGTTGTTGCCGCATGCGGGTTTTTCCTGAGACATGGAGGATGCATCGCATAGGTCAGACATAACCGATGCCCTCCGACCGGCAGGATTTCAGTGCCGTGAACCGTGCACGGATTCGTTCGCGGTCGATTACGAACGAATACGAACGAAAATGAACGAAAGGAACGCTCACGTCTCCGAGCCGGATCGGTAGGGGGTCCTTCCTCCGAACGCATCTGACACCGCATCCAGCAGTGCGTCCATGTTCCCCTCGGTGTTCGCCGCGAGAACCGGCGACGGCCTGTCGAACCACACGCCGTCCTCTATCCCGCGGAACACCCCTCCGGCGGCCTTCACGCACGTGATCGCTGCGGCGTAGTCCCACGGGGACAGCCTGATCTCGAAGTACAGGTCGATGGCGCCCTGTGCCAGCATCGACAGCTCCACCGCGGCGGTGCCGATCCTCCTGATGTCGTTGATCCTCGGATACAGCGATTCGGAGACGCGGAACACAGGCGGCGCCAGCTCCTTCCCGTAGCAGCACCAGGCGGTGCTCATGATGCAGTCCCCCAGCGGTCTGTCCGAGACATGGATGGGCGAGCCGTTCATCCACGCCCCTTTCCCGATCTCGGCGCTATACATCCTGCCGGTGAACGGGTTGTGGACGACGCCGATGTACGGCTCCCCGTCCCTGAACAGGGCGACGGAGATCCCCACCTCGGGGATCCCCCTGGAGAAGTTCATCGTCCCGTCGATGGGGTCCACTATCCATGTGTACCCCTCCTCCAGGATCGGGGACTCGTCCCCCTCCTCGCCGACGAACGCCGAACCGGGGATGAGCGAAGTGAGCCTTGACCGCAGGAACCTCTCGTTCTCGATGTCCGCCGTGGTCACTATGTTCTCCCTGGATCCCTTGTCGGACACCTGGAAGCCGTGTGCGGAGGACACCCTCCTCCCGGATTCCGACACTATGTCGACGATACTCCCGAGCATCGGGTCTCGCACGGGACGATATTCATTTTATCTTTGCGGTAGATGGACCGACCATGGCAGCCACGATTTCAGACGAGCTCGCGGAGGAGCTCACGCTCCTGCAGAGGCGCATCGTCGACGGTGAGAAGCAGGTGCTCGTCATCTTCGAGGGGCGCAGCGGAAGGGTCATGGGACGCGTCATCAACGAGTTCATGAACCTGCTGGAGCCCCGCGGCATCACATACACACATTTCGTCCTCGAGGCTATGGACAGCCCCAGGGACATGCTGAGGTACATAGCCAGGGAGCCCGCCAAGGGGAAGGTCTCCATCTTCGACCGCTCCTGGTACTCCCGCATGGTCGCCCTCCTGAACGAGGGCCGCGACCCCGACGACCTCGTGAGGCTCGCGAAGAACCTGGAGCGCTACCTCACCAACAACGGGATCATCGTGGTGAAGCTGTTCCTGAACATCGACGACGAGGCGATGGACGAGGTGGCCCAGAGCCTGGGCAAGAAGAGGCTCAAGTGCAACACGTTCCTCACGGACGACCACATCGACCCCAAGAAGTGGAGGGACAAGCTGGTCATGCCCATGATATCCGGCACCAACACCCCCTACGCCCCCTGGGACATCATCGAGGTCCGCGACCTGGAGATGTGCATGGCGATGGTCGTCCACACGTTCATGGAGAGGGTCACCCACCGCATCGAGCACCCCTACGTCCCGGAGCACAAGGAGATCGACGCCAGGTTCCCCAACTCCAGGGAGGAGGCCGACCTTACGAAGGTGGCCAGGAGCTACAAGTCAGAGCTCCAGGAGCTGTCCGCGGACGTGGCCAGGCTCCAGCTGAGGCTGGCCGAGAAGGGCAGGTCCATGGTCCTGGTGTTCGAGGGGTGGGACGCCGCCGGCAAGGGCGGGAGCATCAAGAGGCTGGTCCGCGCCCTCAACCCGAGGGGCTACTACGTGGTGCCCGTCGCCGCGCCGGTGGGTGAGGAGAGGGTCCATTCCTATCTGTGGAGGTTCGCGGTGAACATGCCGAAGGCCGGGCACATCACGATCTTCGACCGCTCCTGGTACGGCAGGATGATGGTCGAACCCATAGAGGGGTTCTGCACCGAGGAGGAGTACAACAGGTCCGCCGGGGAGATCCGCGTCTTCGAGAGGCTGATCTCCGAGCTCGGGGGCATCGTCATCAAGTTCTGGATGGAGATCAGCCCCGAGGAGCAGCTGGCAAGGTTCGAGGCCAGGCAGAACAACCCGGTTAAGAGCTGGAAGATCACAGACGAGGACTGGCGTAACCGTGAGAAGTGGCCGGTGTACGAGGAGTACGTGGACAGGATGATCTCCGCCACCAACACGGAGTACGCGCCGTGGGTCGTCGTCGAGTCCGAGGACAAGAAGTACGCCCGCCTGAAGGTCCTCAGGACGGTCAAGGAGGCCCTGGAGAGGGAGTTGGAGGACTGAGGTCCCGGGGGATCCCCCCCGGAAACCATTTCGTCGATTGTCGGTAACGACATTCGACAATCTTTAAATAGCCCGGCCAGGTTGTACGGGCCAATGGTTGACGAGTTCAAACAGAAGATCGCAGGGGAGATCGCCATCTCCCCCGATCCCGGCAAGACCATAAGGAAATGGAGGGAGGAGTTCGGGCTCTCCCAGCACCAGCTGGCCGACGCCATGGGCGTCTCCCACTCCGTCGTCAGCGACTACGAGTCCGGAAGGCGCAAGTCACCCGGGGTCAACGTCGTGAAGAAGATGGTCGACGCCTTCATAGAGCTCGACATGCAGAACGGCTCGCCCGTGATATCCAGGTTCAATCCGGACTACAAGCTGGATTGCATCATAGCCATGGACGAGTTCCCCGGAGGGGTGGACGTGGAGGCGTTCATATCCGCGATCTCCGGGAAGAACCTGAACCCCGACAGGGTGCTGTCGAAGTCCATCTTCGGTTACACGATCCTGGACTCCGTGAAGGCGATCCTGTCGCTGGGTTCGGATGATTATCTGAAGATCTACGGGTGGAACACCGAGAGGGCGCTCATATTCACCAACGTCCACTACGGTCGCTCCCCCATGGTCGCCGTCCGGGCCCATCCGCTCACGCCCGGGATGGTGGTGTACGTGCAGCCCGACAAGACGGATCCGCTGGCGGTCAAGCTGGCGCGTCTCGAGGGCATACCGCTGGTCACCACCGATCTGGATGTGGACGGGATCGTGTCGAGGATGGACTCCCTCAAGGAGGGGATTTGATGGATGTAGGAATCGTTAGTTACGGAGGGTACGTCCCCAGGTACAGGATAAAACCAGAGGAGATCGGGAGGATCTGGGGCGTCGACGGGAAATCGATGGGAAAGGGGCTGATGATCTATCAGAAATCCGTCCCGTCGCCCGATGAGGATGTCGTCACGATCGCCACGGAGGCGGCCAGGTACATGATGGACAGGGTCCCGGACGTGGACCCCAGGGACATCGGGGCCATCTACGTGGGATCCGAGTCCCACCCCTATGCGGTGAAGCCGACCTCGACGATCGTCGCCGAGGCCATCGAGGCCACACCCGCCATGACCGCCGCGGACATGGAGTTCGCATGCAAGGCGGGTACCGCCGGCATCCAGGCCTGCATGGGTCTGGTCGGGGCCGGCATGATCAGATACGGAGTCGCGATCGGCGCGGACACATCCCAGGGAGCC
>CAZLMR010000141.1:0-3787 GCA_964560575.1 uncultured Methanomassiliicoccales archaeon
ACATAAGGCTCGATTGCGAGAACATCCCGGACGAGCTGTTCTATCCCGCGACCCCCGAGGAGGCCGAGCTGATCCTGGAGTCGGGGATATTCCCGTCCGACCGCGCCATGGTCCATCTGTCCCGCGGCTACAGGGATGCCGTCAGGGCGGGTTCGGTCCGCACCGAGGACCCGGTGATCCTCGTGATCGACACCGGGGTCTGCATGGAATTGGGCTCCGACATCGGCAGGGCGGCCAAGACGGTCTACCTTTGCAGGAGCGTCCCCGCGGATGCGATAGACATAGCGGATCCCGAGGACTGGGATTCGGAAGAGGAGGATGAGTGAGATGGTACAGGTTCTTAGACCGGACGAGGTGACCGCCAAATACGGGCCCATGTTCTGCCGCGGGTTCTACACCCTGGTGGACGAGGAGCATGGCAAGGCGAGGATCATCGAGAAGTGCATGGCGAAGGGTCCCGGTGAGTGGGACATCGTCAACAGGCGCCGCACCAAGGGGGTCATCGAGGACATCCGCATGGAGTCCAACATGCTCGTCATGGACACCATCATCGGGGAGGGGGAGCTGCACTTCGGCCCCGTCGCCACCGAGATGGGCGGACAGGGTCTGAAGGCCCTCAAGGTCGAGGGCGACGAGGTACGCACGACCTGGTACGGCATCGCCGGAGCGTCCGTGGGCATAGGGGCGTGCATCCCGCAGTGCCCCGACGTCATACGCACCGAGTACCCCGACGACTTCCAGTTGGGAGGCGCCCACAGGGCACACGTGGACATCATCACGCCGAAGCTCGTCCGCGTCATCATCGGCATCGACGACACGGACACGAAGGAGCAGGGGGCGTCATGGGTGGCGTCCCTCAAACTGGGGATGGCATGCCCCGTAGGACACTTCATCGAGCACAAGACCACCAACTGCTGCTCCACCGCCGTCTCCTTCGCCGTCAGGGAGGAGGAGATCCCGGCGCTAGTCGAGTTCGCCGTGGACTTCATCAGGAAGGAGTCGTACTCCGACGACGCGGTCATCACGGTGTTCAAGGGACTGGAGATCCCCGAGCCCCTCAGGGAGTTCGGATGGAGCTGCAAGTCCGTCCTGTACACCACGGACGACGCCATCCGCGTCGCTGGGGAGAACGGGGTGCAGATCATCAGCGTCACCGGAACGAAGGGTGTCATCGGCGCCGTGGCGGCGATAGGCTGCTTCGATCTCGGCGAGAGGTCCGCAGGAATCCCCGAGGATTTCGAGTGATCCCATGGAAGTCCCCCGTCTGATCACCGACAGGGCCTATTCGACCTACGAGTCGATGATCGAGAAGGAGGTTTCCTCGGGCGAGATGCCTCGCCACATCGCCATCATCATGGATGGCAACCGCAGGTACGCCGAGGAGGTGCTGGGCGCGGAGCCCAAGGAGGGCCACAAGCTGGGCCGCCAGAAGTTGGACGAGGTCCTGCACTGGTGTCTCGACCTCGACATACACGTCCTCACGGTGTACGCGTTCTCCACCGAGAACTTCAACCGCGGGGAGGACGAGGTCAGCTACCTGATGGAGCTGTTGGAGCAGTCGCTCTACGAGTTCGCGGACAACCCCGAGGTCCACAGCCGCAGGGTCGCGATCAACGTGATCGGCGACGTGACGATGCTCCCGGACGGTGTCGTCAAGGCCATGGAGTACGCGAAGGAGCGCACCGCCGGCTACAGCGACAACTACCTCAACATGGCGATAGCCTACAGCGGGAGACAGGACATCACCAATGCCATCCGCATGATCGCCAAGGATGTGCTGGAAGGCAACATCGGCGTGGGCGACATCGACGAGTCTCTGGTGTCCAACTACATCTCGACCACGGGTCTCCCCGATCCCGACCTGGTGCTCCGCACGTCGGGGGAGGTCAGGATATCCAACTTCCTCCTGTGGCAGATGGCATACTCGGAGCTGTACTTCGCCGATGTGTACTGGCCGGGATTCAGGCACATCGATTTCCTCAGGGCGATACGTACGTTCCAACAGCGCAAGAGGCGCTTCGGTAAGTGATTCACATGAGCTCCGACATCATATTCCTCCACGCACCCAGCGTGTACGATTTCAGGAAGAAGCCGATCTTCTACGGACCCGTCAGCGACGTCATCCCCTCGTCGCCGGTCTTCGAGATGTATCCCATGGGATTCATGACGATATCCTCCCATCTGGAGGCGGCGGGCTTCAGGACCCGCATAGTGAACATAGCCGTCCAGATGCTGCAGAGCGACAGCTTCGATGTGGAGGAGCGCATCAGGAAGCTGGATGCCGACGTGTTCGCCATCGACCTCCACTGGATGCCGCACGCACACGGGGCGATAGAGCTGGCGAAGATCGTCAAGAGGTACCACCCGGACTCCAAGGTGGAGTTCGGTGGCCTGACATCGTCCTACTTCTACGACGAGCTGATCCGTCGTCCGGAGATCGACCTGGTCATGAGGGGGGACACCACGGAGGTGCCCACCGTCATGATGATGGAGGCCCTCCAGAAGGGGGGCGACCTATCCGGCGTCCCGAACCTCGTGTGGAAGGACTCAGAGGGGAAGGTCCACGACAACGGCCTCACGTACTCCCTGGAGAGCCTCGACGACATCAAGTTCGACTACGGCACGATGATCAAGAGCGTGCTGAGGAACCGCGACATCAAGGGGGCGCTCCCATGGTTCGGATGGGACAAGCTCCCCCTGACATCGGTCTTCACGGTCAGGGGATGCAGCGTGAACTGCGCGGAGTGCGGAGGCTCGCACTTCGCCAACGGAAAGGTGGTCTGCAGGCGCAGGCCCGCCTTCAGGAGTCCCGAGAAGCTGGCGGAGGACATAGACCTCATCCAGTCCTACCTTGACACCCCCGTGTTCATCGTCGGGGACCTCAGGCAGCAGAGCCAGGACTACGCGGACAGGTTCCTGAGGGAATGCAGGGAGCGCCGCATAGGGAACCACGTGGTCATCGAGCTCTTCAACGGCGCCGGCGACGAGTATTTCCAGAAGATCGACAGGTCGTTCGAGGGGGGATGGTCGATAGAGTTCTCCCCGGACTCCCACGACGAGAAGGTCAGGCTGGCCCTCGGAAAGGGGTACACGAACGAGGCGATCGAGAGGACCATCCCTGCGGCGTTCAGGAACGGGTGCTTCAGGTTCGACCTGTTCTACATGAACGGGCTCCCGTTCCAGGACCGCGAATCGGCCATGGACAGCGTGAGGGCGTCCAGGAAGCTGTGGGGGTCCGTCGGCAGGGACGACGGCCTCTTCATCTACAACGCGCCTTTCGCACCGTTCGTGGATCCTGGCAGCAGGGTCTTCGAGGAGCCGGAGAAGTGGGGATACACCCTCAGGGCGCGCACCCTGGAGGAGCACCGCGTCCTTCTGGACAACCCCTCGTGGAAGCATGTCCTCTCCTACGAGACCAAGTGGATGACCAGGGACGACGTGGCGGAGATCTCCTACGATGCGGCGGTGGAGCTCGCCAGATGCGAGCACGATGCCGGACGCATCGACGATACGGACATGGACCAGCGCATCGAGAGGACGGAGTTCGCCCGCTCGCTCATGCACAGGGTCGACGAGATCATGGCCATCCAGGACCGGGAGGAGAGGGAGGCCAAGCTGTGGGAGACAAAGGACGAGGGCACCAGGATGATGAACTCGACCATCTGCAGCAAGAAGGACCTGGACTGGGAGGCCGGGTCCATATGGTCCAACGGCCCCCGCGTCGCGATGGGTCTGATGAAGTCCGTTCTCAGGCGTCACTGACCCCTGCTCATCTCGCGGGACCTCT
>CAZLMR010000142.1:0-3759 GCA_964560575.1 uncultured Methanomassiliicoccales archaeon
ATGACGGATGGATCGAGGTGTTCCCAGGCATCACGGTCACGCCGTTCTACGGTTTCGGCGCCGGAGCGGAGAGGTATCTCATCGTCGAGGGCAGGAGGCTGAACGTCATCAGCGGACGCGGGATCGAGGGTCCCGCCAGGGCCTTGGATGCGGTGTTCGAGAGGTTCAACAGGTATCCGGACGCCTTCATCGGCGCGATACTGCTGGAAAAGAAGAAGAAGCCCGTGGCGGAACAGTATGCGGACGAGTTCTCCAACAGGAACATAGGCATCGTGAGGCTCAACCACTGCGTCGGGAGGGACGGCATCATGAACGTCCGCACCAGACTGGGTCTCCACGGCGTGGACGAGTTCTACGTGGGCACAGTCTACAAGGGCTGACCCCGTCTGAAATGAAACTTCTTCCTGATACCATTATATAGGTAGTCCTCACAACGACATCCGATTCAAATGCACTGGCGTATCAGAACCGCCGCCATGTTCGCGGCGCTGACCGGACTGCTCGTAGTTATAGGGATAGTGGTCGGAGGACTGTTCGACAACTGGATCCTCGGTCTGGCCATAATGCTCGTTATATCGATAGGCATCAACGTGTTCTCCTACTTCTTCTCCAAGAAGTTCGCGCTGATGGCCAACAAGGTTCATCTCGTGACCAGGGAGCAGGAGCCAAGGCTCTACCGCATCGTGGAGAACCTGGCCATGCAGGCCGGCCTCCCCATGCCCGAGGTCGGCGTCTCCGACATGCCCATGCCCAACGCCTTCGCCACCGGCAGGAATCCCAAGAACGCGGCCGTGGTCGCCACCAGGCAGCTCCTGAACCTGCTGAACGACGACGAGCTGGAGGGAGTGATGGCGCATGAGCTGTCCCACGTGAAGAACAGGGACATCCTGGTGATGTCCGTCGCATCCACCATGGCATCCGTCGTCGCTTACGTGACCCGTATGGCCGTGTGGGCAGCACTGTTCAACAACGACGAGAACAACGGTGGGAACCTCATCATCGCCATAATCGCGGACATCACCCTCCCGATCGCCGCGATGCTGATCCAGCTGGGTGTGTCCAGGAACCGTGAGTATCTGGCGGACGAGTCGGGAGCCAGGCTCACCGGCAGGCCCATGGCGCTGGCGAGCGCCCTCACGAAGCTCGAGTCCGGATGCTCGGCCAAGAGCAACACGTACGACAACCCGTCCACTGCCAACATGTGGATCTCCAACCCCTTCGGGCAGAAGGGGGCCCGCGGTCTGATCAACCTGTTCCGCACCCACCCCTCCACACCCGACAGGATCGAGAGGCTCAAGAAGCTGGATGAGGAGCTCAACGGCATCCACCACTTCTGACGATAGAAACGGGCCGAACGGGATGAGCCCTCGGCCCCCCTTACCCTCCTGACACACATGTGCCAGGAGGGATTTTTTCATCGTTTCGGATGTCTCATTCGGGTCACATGCGACCCTCCTTCCGGCACGCTTGACGGGTGAATGGAACGGCCATGATACGACGTCACGGCTCTTGAGGATCGGCGATCCGACCCCGATCGGATCCCTTCATTTGCAATCCGGAGGGCCGGATGGGGTCGGATGCATCAGAAAAGGGTTGGGAGAGGACGCGCCCTCACTTGACGGGCTCCCACTTGGCGAGCTCATTGACCTTGGACAGGGTGGATCCCCTCTTGATCTCCTCACGGGTCCTATTCTCCCTCTCGTGGACATCCAGTGCGCGGTTGGCGACCTCGACGGCCATCTCCTTGGGGATGACTATGATCCCAGATTCGTCCCCCACGATCCAGTCGCCGGTGCGGACCCTCTGTCCTCCGACCGTGATCTCGATCCCGATCCCGCCGTATCCCTTGGGTTCGCCTGCGCAGGGTGCGACCGTACGGGAGAATGCCGGGAAGCCGAGATCGCGGATGTCGTCGATGTCCCTGATGGCACCGTCGATGACGATCCCTCTGACTCCCATCACCATGGCGGAGCATGTGGCGAGCTCTCCCCATACCGCTACGGGGGCCCCGCCGACGTCCACGACGAGCACATCGCCGTCCTTGGCGCGGTCGATGGCCTCCACGGGCTTCGCCCAGTCACCGTTGGTGGTCTGGACGGTCAGCGCCTTCCCGACCATCCTCTGCCTGTGCTGCAGGGACTGGGGCACGATCCCGATCATGACGCCCTGCTTGTGGAACGCATCGGATATGTTGCACGTGGACACTCTGGAGAACGCCTCGTACAGGTCCTCCTCCGTGTACTTCTTGGCCAGGTTCGTGTCCACCTTCGCACCGGACATGGATCTCTTGATGTTCTCTGCGGCGCCCTTTATGTCGCCGGTCTTGATGATGGCCCCTCCGACGATGACGTCGGTGGCACCCGCCTCCACATATTCGCCTGCGTTCTCGGCGGTGATGCCTCCTGCGACCGCGACGGGTATGGACACGGCGTCCACGATCTTCCTGAGGACGTCGATGGGCGGCTCCTCGCCCCTCATCTGCGTGTCAATGCCCATGTGCATGCAGATGTAGGCGGCTCCGAGCTTCTCTACCTCCTTGGCACGCTGCACCCTGTCGGGGACGTTGATCATGTCCACCATGATCTCGGCGCCGTACTTCCTTCCGGCCATGACTGCCTCCTCGATGGTGGCGTCATCCGCCAGACCGAGGACGGTCACGATGTCGGCTCCGGCCTTGGCCATGATCTCCACCTCGAAGGATCCGACGTCCATGGTCTTGGTGTCCGCGATGATCTTCCTTCCGGGGAACTCGCGTCTGAGTGCACGGACCGCATCCGCACCCTCGCTCTTGATGAGCGGGGTGCCTGCTTCTATCCAATCGGCGCCGCCATCCACGGCCTCGTGGGCGCTGACGATGCTTCTGTTCAGCTGCATGAGATCCAATGCGACTTGTAGAACGGGCATGGGTGCGGAATTTCCTGCGCATTATTTACGCACATCGGCAGAACCGGGGTTTTTCATGGATATTAAGAAAGAGGTGCCACTCAGCTCGCCCGTCTATCATCAGAGATCAGCACGATAAAACGATCATCACCGTGGCAAGACTACATGCGCGCATCGGAGTTAATCCTGTCGTTCCCTGAATACCGGGTCGTCGCACGTTCTATCGTAGGATTAACAACATGTCGGATAGGAGTGCAGAAACGATATCGATTGATTTCAAAATGTCAGAATGCAATGTTTATGATTGCATGTTCAATTTTTATTGTCATTTCCGAATACAACAAGGTCTTTCAACCCCGCGACGACGTTGGGGTCCTCCACGACCCTTAGCAGGTCATCGAATCCGGACAGGGGCCGTTCCATGACGATCTTCGACGCCCTCTTCTTGCCGATGCCCGGCAGTGCGGCAAGGGATGACATGGGCATGGAGTTGATATCGAACGGGAATGTTATGCCGGTGATGGATCTGAATCCCCAGCCCGTGACGAACACGTCATGGAACTCGTCCAGGTCCACCTTGTAGGGGATCCCGATAAGGAGCGGGTATGAGCCGATCTGCCTGCCGAACGTGGTGTTTCCGTCGTGGATCTCCATGTATACATCCCGGAGGATGGTGCCGTAAGGGGCGACCCTCTCCAGCATGACCCTGTCGATGTCCGTGCGGACCTCCTCCTTGAACCTCTTGAACCGGCGTTGGTCCACCTTGACGTCGAAGTCCCTTCTGATAGGCAGGACCTGCCGTATGTTGATGCGCCTGACCATCAGGTCCTCATCCCTGACCCTCTCCAGGAACTCCATGTTCATCCTGTATGTTGC
>CAZLMR010000143.1:0-3746 GCA_964560575.1 uncultured Methanomassiliicoccales archaeon
GTCCTTGACCGTGCTGGAATCCTCATAGACGGCGGTTCTATATTAATCTGTTCCACGGAATCCTTAGCGCTTCCGATGCGTGTCCGGTCAGCCAGACCATGTTCGGGACCGTCGGCCAGCAGGACCTCAGATATAGTCGGGCGCCTGTTCACCCCTCCATGAAAGCCGTCGTCTTCGTGGAGAAGGGTAGATTCGAGGTGCAGGAAAGGCCGAGACCCGCAATCGTGGATCCGGGAGACGCTATCGTCCGCGTCACGACCGCATCCATATGCACCAGCGACCTGCATATCCGTGCGGGCGCCGTTCCCAGGGCGGTCCCCGGAACAATCGTCGGCCACGAGTTCGTCGGCATAGTGGAGGAGGTCGGCCCCCGGTTCGGAGCGGCTCACCGGGGGACAGGGTCGCTGTCAATGTGGAGACGTTCTGCGGCGAGTGCTTCTTCTGCCGCAGGGGGTGGGTCAACAACTGCACCGACCCGGCAGGCGGCTGGGCCATCGGATGTCGCATCGACGGAGGGCAGGCGGAGTATGCCAGGATACCGTATGCCGACAACGGCCTGACTCCGATCCCGGATGGGGTGTCGGACGAGCAGGCCCTGTTTACCGGCGACCTGCTGTCCACAGGATACTGGGCGGCGGACATCGGGGACATGGAGGAGGGAGCGGTGGTCGCCATCATCGGAGCCGGTCCGACCGGCCTTTGCACTGCCATGTGCTGTCGCCCGCGCGGTCCGAAGGCCATCGTGATGATCGACACCGACCGCTCGCGTCTGGAGTTCGCGCTCGCCCACGGCCTGGCGGATGTGGTGGTCGACCCTTCGAACGAGGACCCGGTCGAGGTTCTGCGTTCCATGACCGAGGGCCGTGGGGCGGATACCGTCATGGAGGTGGCCGGAGGCAGGGGCACGTTCGACATGGCATGGAGGATCGCCCGTCCCAACGCGACGGTCGTCATCGTCGCGATGTACGAGGAGCTGCAGGTGCTGCCGCTTCCGGACATGTACGGGAAGAACCTGGTGTTCAAGACAGGAGGGGTGGACGCATCCCACTGCTGGGAGCTCATGGAACTGATCTCGACCGGTGCGATCGACCCGTCCGTGCTGGTCACACATCGGTTTCGGTTCGATGATGTCATGTCCGCATACGATCTCTTCGCATCCCGGACGGACGGCGTCATGAAGGTCGCCCTATCGATGCAGAGGCCTCCTGACACGGACCGACTTAAGCCCTGATCGTCCGCTGACATTTCATCAAGAAAATAAGTACGAAAAGCGGTGACATCCCTCAAGCCCGACGCATTTTGCGCGGGCTGGAGGATCTTCATGAACAGCAAGCTTGCAATCGCCGCAGTAGTGGTCATCGTAGTGGTGGCAGTGGCGGCTGGCACCTATCTGATGAACTCCGGCGATGACACCGACGACGGTATCGAAGAGATCGTCTCGCAGCCGTCCGTCGGAGACTACGTGACATTCAAGGTGACGGAATCGGACGGCGTCGTCTAGGAGCTGACCAATGTGCTCTCAATAGCGGAGGACGATCTCACCGTGCTCATCACCACGGGTACCTTCATGGACAGGCTCATGTGGGAGCCTGTAATCATGGGGAGTGTCGACGAATTCCTGATGAGCGTCAAAGACAGTGCCGATGGCTATGACCTGATAGGCACCGAGACCATCGATACGGCCTTCCGACCCAGGGAGTGCAACATCTACGATGTGGGTGGGGTGAGGTACTGGATCTGCCCTGAGAACGACATTCAGTACAAGTATGTGCAGGACGGAGCCGTATTCGAGCTGGTCGCGACGTCCATGTTCGAGGGTGCGGACGGGCTCGAACTGTCCCAGCTCTCCGACACCCGCAGCCTGTCGGTGGGGGACTACGTCAACATGACCAGGTATGACAATGACTACACGCGCGACTTCTACCTGCTGGTGACCGGCGTCGAGGACGGCGTCTACGAGGTGGAGTATCCGAACGGGTCCGAGACGATGACGGAGGAGGCCTTCTATGACAGGCTCGGTGCCGCCGACCAGTTGGCGGGGTCCGAGCTGATCGGGAAGTCCGTTGCCTTCGTCGACGGGGAGTTCGTCCCTGCGGACCTCTACTATGATCCAGTCCAGGGGGAGTACCTGCTCGTCTGCTCCGACGGGGTCTGTTACATATCCATCAACGCCGAGGGCTCCTCGGTCATAAGCAGCTCGACCTTACACCAGGACTATGTAGAGTACGAGACCGATATCCAGGACCTGTCCCCGGAGGTCGGCGACGTGCTCTACCTGACGATGGTCGAGGGCGATCTGGACTACATCGGCGTCTTGACCGACTGCCAATCCGCAGGCATAGTAAGGATGGAGATTACCTCCGTCAACGGTGGCAGCCTCACCTACGAATACACGAACCTGGTGACCGGCGAGAACTCCACGCAGACGTCCACCGTCCAGGATTTCATCCAGAGGATACAGCCGGATCTCGACATGGACAACGTATCCATAACAGTCCGCGAGACGGTGTACGGCCCCAGGCTCTGCTACGCCGTCCTGGTCGACAACGAGGGTGGCAGACTATCGTACTGCACTGTCGGTGTCGGGAGCGGGATCCTCTACCAGCAGGACATCTACGACGACAACGGGATGCTGACACTGAACTACCTCTTGGGATACACCATGCTGGGTGAGACCGACGCATTCGGCTCCGGCACATTCGCCGTGTATGACGACGGTGACGGCGGCAGGCTCGCGAACATATGGATCGTCAACGACACCGGATACAACATGATTGCCACGGATTCCGAAGGCGACGTGTGGGTCTTCCGCTACGACAGCAACGACGATATCGAGGTCGCAGGGGATCCCGACGTCTATGAGACCAGGACAGTCATGGGCGAGGAGGTCGAATGCTACGGCTACACCTCGACGTACCCCGACGGTTCGTACGATATAACATGGTACACCGATGGGTACATCATGCCGGTGTTCAACGAACAATACAGCTCCGATGGCATCCTGCTCGTCAACTGGAGCCTGATGGACACCAACAGCATCATCGTTTCGGCCTGAACCGACGAAAAGACGGGGCGACCCGTCCCTTTCCCTCCCGTGCTCCGGTGTTCGGAGCATGGGAATCATTGTATAATATTGTTCATCAATGAACAATATATTGAAATACAGCCTGATGATAATCATCTCTGACACACATGACCGGAGATGGCGGCATTTACGGAGAATACGGGGGACAGTACGTCCCGGAGACGCTGATGAACGCGGTGATCGAGCTGGATGAGGCGTATCACAGGTACATCAAGGACCCCGACTTCCTGAGGGAGGTCGACGAACTCAACATGAGGTACACCGGAAGGCCGTCCATGCTCTACTACGCCGACAGGATGACCCAGGATCTCGGCGGTGCGAAGGTCTATCTCAAAAGGGAGGACCTGAACCACACCGGCGCACACAAGATCAACAACGTCATAGGACAGTGCCTCCTAGCCAAGAGGATGGGCAAGACCAGGGTGATCGCGGAGACCGGCGCCGGCCAGCACGGTGTCGCCACCGCTACGCTCGCAGCCTATCTGGGGCTGGAGTGCGAGGTGTTCATGGGGGCCCACGATGTGGAGAGGCAGGCCCTCAACGTCTACAGGATGGAGCTCCTTGGTGCCAAGGTGCACTCAGTGACATCGGGAACGGGGGTGCTCAAGGATGCCGTCAACGAGACCCTGAGGGAGTGGACCAACCGTGTGTCCGACACCCA
>CAZLMR010000144.1:0-3731 GCA_964560575.1 uncultured Methanomassiliicoccales archaeon
CATGATGAACCTGGGCAAGGACGGGAGGGAGCAGATCGTGTGGTTCCGCCTCCCATCATCTACGGGTGACGATCCCGCCGCCACTGTGGACCAACCGCCGGTGGATTTCGGTTCGATCATCATCCATCCCATGAGGCCGGAGGAGGGCATCCAGGTCGCACAGTGCCTGTACGACGAGTTCGGATACACGTACATCAACGACATCGTGTACTATCCGGACAGGTTCGCCGAGGAGGTGGCGTCGAAGCGCATGCTGTCATACACCGCCGTCGCCCCGTCAGGGGAGGTGGCAGGGCATCTGACGCTGATCAAGACTCCGCTCCTTCCGGGGACCGCGGAGCTGGCCATGGGTGTCGTCCGCAGGAGGTACCGGAAGGGGTCGCTGATGACGCGTCTCACGGAGGCGGTCATGGAAGCCGCCGGGGACGACGGTCTGACATCGATCTACGCACAGCCTGTGGGATTCCATCCGTACACCCAGAGGATCTGCTTTTCCGACGGCATGATGCCATGTGCGGTGAACATCAACTACGCCGGATCGGACATGGCCATGTCCTATTACACGGATCGGCGCAGGCAGCACGTGTTCATGGCGGTGAAGATGCTGTCGGATGTCTGCAGGACCATATATTGTCCCCAGGATGCGAGGGATGTAGTGGACTTCGTCGTCGACGGATGCGGGCTGGACAGGGCGTTCGCAGACCCCGTGGGACCTGCCGAGGGGAGCAGGACCTCGATAGACGAGGAGCTCCACGAGTCCGTGGCATCGGCATCGATCTTCGTACGCCGGGTGGGCCTCGATGCGGATACAGCCATACGCCGCGCCAACAGGTCGGTGAAAGGGTCCAGATGCGAGGTCGCCTTCATCTATATAGACCTGCAGGATCCCGGCGCATCCGTCGCATACGATTCGGCGAGGGCCCTCGGTTACTTCGCAGTCGGGATGTTCCCCGGGACATCCGAGAACGACTGGCTCATAATGCACAACACGTTCATCGGAGGCATAGACTACGACAGCTTCACAGCGGAGCGGCCATTCGCGGAGCTGCTTGAACTCGTCCGCGCACACGACCCGGAGGGATGCCTGTGACCGATATGCACATCAGGGGTCTCCACGACCCCGACGTCGTCCCGGAGGGCATGCCCGCGACCGGGAGGCTGTGGGCCTCGGAGGACCCCTATGACCTGGAGGGCACCGAGGAGACGTTCCTGGAGGCCGTCAGGGAGAACCTCAGGCACCACATGTCATGTCCTTTCTACGCGGACTGGCTCTCCCGCAACGGGATATCCCCGGATGACATCGTGACGATGGACGACATCGCCCGCATTCCGCCGATCCCGGCGGACTTCTACAAGACGCATGTGGTGAAGACGGCCTCCGATGAGGACATAGTGCTCACGCTCACGTCGTCGGGGACATCCGGGCAGAAGAGCCAGATGTTCTTCGACGAATGGTCCATATTCGCATCGGACAAGTCCGCCGACGTCCAGATGGGACACTACGGACGCATCACCGACGGGCCCGTGAACTTCCTCATGTACTCCTATGAGCCAGCGGAGGGCGTCAACGTCGGCACGCTCAGGACCCGTCAGATGATGCGCAGGTACGGGAGGGAGAACGAGCTCGTCTACGCCCTCAGATGGACCGGTTCCGGGCATGAGTTCGACATGTTCGGTTGCATCGAGGCGCTACGGAGGTTCGAGGAGCAGGGTCTGCCCGTGTACATCCTCGGGTTCCCGGCCTTCCTGTACTTCACATTGGAGAAGATGGAGGCCATGGGCCTTCCGAAGCTCAGGCTGAACCCGTCATCGTTCGTCTCCATGGGAGGGGGATGGAAGGGGTTCGCGGACAGGCAGGTCTCGGCCGAGGAGTTCCGCCGCTACGCGTCCGAGAGGCTGGGGCTGCCGGACCGGTGCTTCCACGAGACCTACGGAGCCGTGGAGCACGGCGTGGCCTACGTGGACTGCGACGAGCACCACTTCCACGTTCCCGTGTACGACAGGGTGATCATCCGCGACCCGGCGACGCTGGAGCCCCTCGGGTACGACAGGAAGGGCATACTGAACTTCGTATCCCCGATGAACACCGCCGTCCCCGTGACGAGCCTCATGATGGGGGACTTCGCGGTGCTCCATCCCCCAGGCAGCTGCAGGTGCGGCAACCAAGCGCCGTGGATAGAGATCGTGGGACGTGCGGGCGTGAAGGCCAACAGGAGCTGCGCCATCGCGGCTGCAGAGCTCCTGAGGAGGCGGTGACATGAGGCAGCTGTGGAAGGGGTCGCAGGTCGATTCCATCGAGGGTCAGTGGGACTCCATCGAGGAGGAGATAGGATCGGCTCTTGGAAGGAGGCTCAGGACATCGGATGTCCTGGATGCGTGCGAGCGTATCAGCGAGAGGATACTGTCAGGCGACACGGGTCGCTACGAATCCGCCCTGAGGGAGGACGGGTGCCTCGACCCTCAGCCGACCCTGAGCGCACTCGCCGCGAACCTGTCGCGCAGGGCGCTGACCAGGAAGCTCGTGGCAGAGTTGGGGACCGAGGATCCGATGGACCTGTCGAGGCCCGTCCTCACGGAGCAGTGCTACGAGGCATGGAGGCCCGTGGGCGTGATCGTGCACATAACTGCGGGGAACTCCCCGATAGTCGCCCCCATGGCGACGGTGGAGGGTCTCCTGACCGGTAACATCAACATAGTGAAATGCGCCAGCAACATGGGCGCGTTCGCCTCGGAGCTGCTGGGGGATCTGTGCGAAGGGACCCCGCTGGCGGATTACGTGTACCTTCTGAGGGTGTCGTCCAAGGACACAGGGATGATGAGGTCGATGCTGGGACTGGCCGACTGCGTCAGCGTATGGGGCGGCGAGGAGGCCACCAAGGCGGTGAGGGAGATGACGCCCCAGGGCACGAGGTTCGTTTCCTGGGGGCACAGGATCAGCTTCGCATACCTGGTCCCGGACAGCATCACCCCCGAGAGCATGGACCGGTTGGCCGCCAGCGTGTGCAGGAACGAGCAGCAGTCCTGCTCCAGCCCTCAGTGCGTCCTGGTGGACACGGACGATCCCGCCGAGGTTCGCAGAGCCGCAGGGATGCTGGCGGAGGCGCTGGAGAGGGTCGGTCCGAGGTTCCCCCTCACGATGCCGGACGACGCCCAGGCGGCGGAGATCGCCACCGTTGTCCGTGTCCACATGTGCGACACCTACTTCATCGGAGGGGAGACCATAGGCGGACCGGGCGATCCGTTCAGGATCCTGGTCTGCGACAGCACCAAGTTCATGCCGTCGCCGCTCTTCCGCACGGTCTGGATGTCCCCGCTCAGGCGGAGCGACCTCGTCCGCACCCTGCGCGGAATGAGAGGATATCTGCAGACGGCGGGACTGGGATGCGGAATGGGCGATCTGGCGGAGCTGTCGGACATGCTCTACTCCGCGGGTGTGGACAGGATAACACCGCTGGACTCGATGAGCGCCAGCTATTCCGGTGAGCCCCATGACGGCGGGTACGCCCTGCCGAAGTTCATGAGGAGGGTCTCGCTGAGGACGGACATGCCCATGCACGGGATCATCTCGATGTCGCAGATGGTCGAGCAGCCGCAGGGCAATGTCGCAGGGCGCATCCAGGGCAAATCTGACTATCCGCCCGTCCCCGACGATGGCACAAGGGTGCTGATGAAGAGCGGCGGAACCACGGGGGAACCGGTGTACTGCAGTTACACCCAGAGGGACTTCGACA
>CAZLMR010000145.1:0-3723 GCA_964560575.1 uncultured Methanomassiliicoccales archaeon
ACATGACCCCGGAGGAGTACGCCAACAAGTACCATGAGATCAACAAGAAGGCCATCGAGGACATGGGCATCGAGTTCAGTCTCTTCAACAAGACCCACTGCCCCACCCACTTCGAGGTGGTCCAGAAGATCTTCCTCGACCTGAAGGACAAGGGCTACATCTACCCGAAGGAGACGAACCAGTACTACTGTCCCAAATGTCAGCGCTTCCTCCCCGACAGGTATGTCGAGGGCGTCTGCCCCAAGTGCGGGGCGGAGAAGACGCGCAGCGACCAGTGCGACAGCTGCGGCACCACCTTCGAGCCCGGGGACCTCCTCCAGCCGTACTGCACTCTCTGCGGCACCGCTCCGGAGATCAGGCCCACCGAGCACTTCTTCCTGAAGCTCAGCGCGTTCACCGACAGGCTGAAGGAGTACGTGGCCGACAAGGACTACTGGAGGGCGAACGTCAAGACGTTCACCAAGAACTGGCTCGACGAGGGCATCCACGACAGGGCGATCACCAGGGACATGTCCTGGGGGGTCCCGATCCCCGTGGAGGGATGGGAGGACAAGGTCATCTACGTCTGGTTCGAGGCCGACATCGGATACCTCAGCGCGTCCGTGGAGCACTCCAGGATGATCGGCAAGCCCGACGACTGGGAGAGGTTCTGGAAGGATCCCGAGGTCAAATCCTACTACTTCATCGGGAAGGACAACATCCCGTTCCATTCCATCATCTGGCCGGCCATCCTCATGGGCATCGGTGATGTCAACCTCCCGTATGACATCCCCGCCAACGAGTACCTCATGCTCAGCGGGGGCAAGCTCTCTAAGAGCCGCGGCGGTGCCATCGACGTCCCGAGCGTCCTGGAGAACTTCGACGCCGACCTCGTCAGGTACTACCTCTCCGTGAACATGCCCGACACCCACGACTCTGACTTCTCCTGGGAGGACTTCCAGACCAAGGTCAACAACGAGCTCGTCGCTGCCCTCGGAAACTACTACCACAGATGCCTCAGCTTCACGAAGAAGAACTTCGGAACGATCCCGGAGCCTGACCAGTCCGATGCCGCCAAGGAGGTCCACGACGAGATCGCCAAGGCGCTGGAGGAGTACAACGAGTGCCTCTCCCACTGCGACTTCAAGAAAGGGATCAAGGCCGTCATGGAGCTGGCCCGCTTCGGCAACAGGTACTTCGACTCAGTCAAGCCCTGGGCCCTCGTGAAGGAGGACAAGGATCAGTGCGGAAGGGTCCTGAACACCAACCTCGAGCTGGTGAAGGCCCTGGCCGTCATGTCCTGGCCGTTCATGCCCAGGTCATCCGAGAGGATCTGGGGATTCCTCGGTTACGACGGTTCCATCGAGCAGGCCGGACTGGACGAGGCCCTCAGGCCGCTGAAGGTCGGACAGGAGCTCAGGGAGTCCGTGCCCGTCTACAAGAAGGTAGAGATCAAGCACGAGGAGGAAGAGGAGCCCGCCCAGGAGCAGAAGAAGGAGAAGAAGGAGAAGAAGCAGGAGCAGCCCCAGAAAGAGGCGGCCCCCTCCGGACCCTTCGCCGACTTCAGGAGGATGGACATCAGGGTCGGTACCATCATCTCTGTCGAGGACCACCCGGATGCCGAGAAGCTCTACATCCTCAAGATCGACCTCGGCGAGGAGGAGCCCAGGCAGATCGTCACGAACCTCAAGACCGTCTACTCCCGGGACCAGATGCTCAACAGGAGGCTGCTGGTCATCGCCAACCTCAAGCCCGCCAAGTTCCGCGGCGTCAAGTCGGATGGCATGCTAATGGCGCTGGACGACGAGGACCTGGGAGGCCATGCGATCAAGCTGCTGAAGCCCTCGGCAGACGTCCCCAACGGGACCAGGATCGACTGCGGACTCGAATGCTCCTCGTCCAGGATCGAGGTCAAGCACTGCGAGGCCGTGGACATCCGTGTCGGCAAGCTCCAGAACGGCCACATCCTCGGAGGCAACGTCCCGGAGGACTGCCCCGACACCTGCGCCCTCGTCTACGACGGGGACATCAGGGTGCCCATGGGCGACGGCAAGGGCTGCTACATCACCGTGGATGACGATGATTTCATCGACGGTGCGAGGGTCAGATGAAGGCCGACCTCCACGTCCATACATGCTTCTCCAACGATGGGAAGACCACGATGGAGGAACTGCTCGAGTACGCCGAGCGTCACGGGATCGGATGCGTAGCAGTCACCGACCACAACGAGTTCGAGGCTTACGAGAGGCTCAAGGACAACGGGAGGATCATAATCATCCCGGCGGAGGAGGTCTCCTCCGCCGAGGGTCACATCGTCGCCCTGGGGATCGACAGGCTCATCCCCAGGGACATGTCCATCCAGGACACCATCGACGCCATCCACGAGGCGGGCGGATACGCCTTCGCCGCGCATCCGTACAGGTGGTGGTCCGGTCTCGGGGAGAAGAACACCCTCAGCTATCCCTTCGACGGCATAGAGGCCAGGAACGGACGCTCCACCCCGCGCGGCAACAGGAGGTCTGAGAAGCTGGCGAAGAGGATCGGCAAGCCGATGACCGCAGGAAGCGACGCCCACAGCCCGCACCGCATAGGGGAGGGGTATGTGGAGCTCCCGGACACTCTGACCACGTGGCAGGAGGTCCTGGACTACATAATGCACAATCCCGCGCCCATCGTCTGCAGCAACAGCCGCCATCTGCAGGCCACGCTCAGATACGGCATCAAATCCATCGGTGAATGGCTGCTCCGCGGTTGCAAGAGGATGTGACCATCAATCGGTCTGGAAACCATTTACTATTATTTTATTCGAGTGGTCTACATATTTTTTGGAATGATTCTATGTAGATTATTAGAAACAATTAAATATGATGAAATAAAACTATCAGATTGGTTATAGGATGCACGTCTTCGACTATCGTTTCCTCAAGGATTTCACTGTGTCCATGGGGGTTCTCAATCGCGTATCGAAGCTGGAGGGATTCAACCAAAGAAGCAAGATTCTCGGGATGGAGAGACAGTCGATTCTTGAGAGCATGGAGCGCATCGCGATTGTCCAATCCACCCGTGACTCCAATGCGATCGAGGGGATAGCTACGACGGTTGAACGTATGGTGCCGTTGATCGTCGGAGACACAAAGCCGATCGGGCATTCCGAATCGGAGATTCTCGGTTACAGCGATTGTCTCAGACACATTCATCAGAATCATGCAGATATCATACTGTCCACAGAGACGATTCTCGAATTATACAGCATTCTGATGTCGTACACGGATGTGGATTCAGTCTTCAAGACAAGGGATAACGTCATCATCGACAGATCACCACAGGGGGAGATACTGAAGGTTCATAGGACCGTTCCCTACCAGCATGTGGAGAAAGCCATGGATGACATGATCGCATCATACTGGGAAGCTAGGAACGATACGGGCATCAACAATCTTCTGTTGATCCCATGTTTCATAGTTGATTTCCTTCGCATCCATCCGTTCATCGATGGGAACGGACGCATGTCCAGGCTTCTTACGACTCTGCTCCTCTATCAGGAGGGTTATGACATCTGCAGATATGTCTCACTGGAATCCAAAATCAGGGCCAATCTCAAAGGATATTATGATGCTCTGGAGAGCTCCGAGGAGGGATGGTTTGACAACACATCATCCTACGAGCCGTTCATCGATTACTTCCTGGGAGTGCTCTTCCTCTCATATCGTGAGTATGATCGGAGATTGGCCCATGTACTCCAGA
>CAZLMR010000146.1:0-3685 GCA_964560575.1 uncultured Methanomassiliicoccales archaeon
CAGAGACCGGCACCGTCACACTCACGTTCGTCGACATGGCCGGGGAGGACGTGTTCGAGATCCCCGTAGGGATCGACATATCCGTTGACTCCGCCTATTACTCCGCCGACGGCAACAACATGTTCCTCGGGATGATCCCCAACACCCTCGACGGGGCCCTCGGATCCGAGTGGTTCACCGCCATCGTGACCATAATCGTATGGGTTCTCATCTCATACGTGGTATGCAGACTGCTCATCCCCCTGTTCGTCAGGATCTTCACCCATAACAACTCCGACGACGAGGATCGCATGGTCAGGAAGAACCTGACTACTCTCATCGTCCTTCTCATCATCGTCCTGTCCATCAACCAGTGTCTGACCATACTGGGGGCCGGTCCGGAGATAAGGGACGGGTTCGGCGTGCTCTCCAGTGCGCTGTACATCATCATAGGGGCGATGATGGCCTGGACCATCTTCGTGTTCATCATATCAGCCATCTTGAAGGGTGCGGAGAAGGGAACGGACTCGTCCGTGGATTCCTCGCTGATACCGCTGTTCAAGATGATCGGAAAGATCGTCATCGTCGTCTGCGCCGCTGCGGCCGTCCTTGCTCTGTTCGGCGTGGACCTGACCGGAATCCTGCTCAGCGCCGGTGTCATCACACTGGGCATAACCCTGGGCGCCCAGAACATCCTCAACCAGTTCTTCTCAGGTATCGTCCTGCTCTCCACCAGGCCATTCAAGAAGGGAGACTTCGTTCAGATCAACGGGACCGTCTATATCGTGAGGAAGGTCAAGCTGATGTTCACGGAGTTCGACAACTGGGACAAGGACCAGGTCGTCACAATCCCCAACAACATCGTCTCCGGAGGCACGATCGTCAACATGACATGCGAGGACGACGAGGCCAGGACGTACGTGTACATGACGGTGGCCTACGGGAGCGACCTCAAGAAGGCCCAGGAGCTCATGGTCCAGGCGGCCATGGAGCACCCCCACGTGATCAAGGACGGCACCCGCTCGCCGCCTTCGACCAGGCTCACCAACTTCCTCAACTCTTCCATAGAGCTCAGGTTGGCCGCCTACGTCGACGACTTCGACAGCAGCGGGACCTATGCCGGGCAGCTCAGGGAGAGGATCCTGCAGCTCTTCGACGAGAACGGTATCGGGATCCCCTTCAACAAGATGGACATCGTCCTTCAGTACCCCTGCGACGGCAGGCGCAAGGACGACGACACCACCCCTGAAGGTCAGTGAGCAAACAGGCCGGGGCATATCCCCGGCCACCTTACTTCTCTTTCTGGCCGATCACGGCCTCAACCATTAAAAACAGATTACAAGAAAACGTCTTTAATCTGTAATTCGATTCCCAACCATGTCGAGGAAGGCCTACTCCCCGGAGGAGCGTGAGACGCTGCGCAGCAACATGCTCGCCCGTTCCGCCAGCATCTTCGCCGAGAAGGGCCTCAGGAACACGAATCTGGAGGACATCTACGTCCCCGAGGGCATCTCCAAGACATTCTTCTACACGTTCTTCCCTTCCAAGGTATCTCTGATCGGGGAGGTGTTCAGGATGCAGTCCAAGGACATCCTTGACACGCTCACCCGCAACGTCTGGGAGTACGGGTCCGTAAACGGGATGAGGGAGACACTCAAGGACGTGGTCGCCGGAAGGTGGTTCATATCGTCGTTCGACGACCAGAACTACGTCCACGACCTGCTCAGCGATGAGGAGTTCATAGGATTCAAGAACGACCGCATCGTCCTGTTCGCCGACATCCTCAACATAGTCGGGATACCGGTCAGCAGGCTGGATCCCCGTGTCTTCTACAACATGCTGATGTCCGTAGTTTGGACGTGCCGTTCGAACCAGAGCAGCCTGCCCTTCCTCTACGGGGAGGTGATCCGCACCTCTTCGGAGATCCAGATAGGGCGTCTCGTCGACTACCTAGCCAGCCTGAGGGTCGACGCGGAGATCGGCGAGCATCGAGTTTCTGGTGATCTAGATGAATGACGAGAGAATAAGGAAGATCGAGACGGATATCTTCCAGGGGAGGATCGACGAGGCCACGGACTCGGCCCTCGATGTGATCTCAGCCCTGGATATGGACGACGATGACGATGCGGCCGTAGCCGAGGGGCTGATTCCGAAGATCCTCGGTTCCGCCAAGTGATGCGACTTCATAACCCGCCTCTCAGGGAAGGGGTTCGACTTCGGTGTCAGGTTCCCCGACGGGGAGACGATGACCACTCTATACGCGGCACGCGGCAAGAGCAACCCCGAGGTCTTCGCCGCCCTCATATCTGCGGGAGCCGACCCGTTCTCCTGCAACCGCGCCGGATCCAACGCCCTGAACCTTCTGGCATCCATGGAGAAATCCAATTTCGCGAAGGAACGCGAGACCGAGATGGCCGCCATCGCCGGGATCCCGGAGGACCCGTCCGGATGGATGGTCCCCAACGCCTACGGTGCCACCCCTCTACATACAGCCGTGCTGAACGGGCACCACGATCTCGTCAGGGCCATGCTGGACCTCGTGGACGATGTCAACGCCGTGGGCACGGAGGTGCGCTCCGGGTTCGGTCATGCTGTCGACTTCAACGGCAAGACTCCTCTCGACGTGGCCTGCCTCATAGGCGACGACGTCTCCGCATCGATGCTCCTGGACCACGGCGCGAATCCGAGCATCACCGACAGCTCCGGCCGCGTGGCGTCCCACTTCGCCGTATCCCCTCCGCCGGTTAGCATCTGCCGCGGATGGGAGAGCATACCGGGCATGGAGGCCATCGTCGCGAGGAAGCGTGCAATCCTTTCCAGGATAGGCTGCCTCGATTCGACGGATGACGCTGGCAGGACCCCGCTGATGCTGACGCTCACCCTGTACAGGTACCAGAGCGGGGGACTCTCAGAGGCGCTCATCGGGATGGGGGCCGATCCCAACTTGGCGATGAACAACGGCACCACCCCGCTCATGGCCGCGGCCTCCAACGGACACTACGATGCCCTGAAGGCCCTCATCGCTGCCGGTGCCGATCTGGACGTCTGCGACTCGCAGGGCAAGACCGCGCTCCACCACGCCATATCCTGGAGGGACGAGAAGTCCGCCAGGCTGCTGGTGAAGAAGGGCGCCAAATTCGACATCCCCGATAGGAGCGGCGTCACCGCCGGCGAGATGGCCGCCTCCGCGGGTATGGATTCAGTTATCGAGGTTATGTTCCGAGGTGTTTGAGATGGGATTCCTGGACAATGATTCGAAGCCTAGCATGACGATCGACGGAAACGCGGCGTACCTGATGGTCGCCACCGGGGACCTTCCGGGAGCGTGGATGCTCCTGTCCCAGTCTGATTCATCATCCACTATGGACCTGGTTTACAACAAGGCCCTCTGCCTGAGGGCGGCCGGACGCCCCGAGGAGGCTCTGGAACTCTCCCGTCTGGCCTTCCGCCGCCTGACCGAGGGCGTCCCGCAGAAGCCCTTCGATCCTGTAGGCACAGCATTGATCTCATCGATGTCCTCACCCGGACCGATGAACCCCTCCATGCTCAAGGTCAGCCCCACCTATGCCGGTCTTCAGGCGAGGTGGCTCTATTGCCTCTGCCTCATGGACTGCGGCGATAGGGAGGAGTGCGCCCGCGTGGCCGCTCCACTGGCTCAGATGAACATCGGCCCCGCCGCGATGGGAGGCGAGTGACTTGTCCCAGA
>CAZLMR010000147.1:0-3682 GCA_964560575.1 uncultured Methanomassiliicoccales archaeon
GGATCTCGCTGTGTTCGTAACGATGACCGCCGTGTTCCTGGTGGTCACACTGGTCCTCGGATGGTACGGTTACAAGAACACACGCAACAACGAGGAGTTCCTCCTTGGACGCAACAAGGCGGGACCGGTCATCATCGCCCTGTCATACGGGGCCACGTTCCTCTCCGCCTCAGCCGTCATCGGATTCGGCGGTCAGGCCGCCGTTCACGGAATGTCGGTCATGTGGCTATGTCTGCTCAACCTGTTCGTCGGACTGATCGTGGCATTCCTCATATTCGGAGGACCCACACGCCGCAAGGGTAGGGAGCTCGGTGCATCCACCTACGCCGATCTCCTCGGCAAGATCTTCAAATCCAAGGGGATCAGGGCGTTCACGGCGATCCTCATCATCGTCATGATGCCCATCTACGCGGCAGCGGTCCTCAAGGGAGGCGTGAACTCCCTGGCTGTCATCACCGGTCTCACCGAGTACTACGACTACATCCTCATCGCTCTTGCGATAATCGTCGCCGTCTACGTCGTATACGGAGGCATCATCGCCGTCATGTACAACGATGCCTTCCAGGCGGCCATCATGTTCATCGGTATGGTCGTCATCCTCCTCGTGACATACTCCTACTTCGGGGGCGTCACCGCAGGCAACTCCGCTCTGGACGGCCTCTGGGACGAATCCATCATCGACATAGGCAGCATTGGCGTGCAGGAAGGATTCAACGGCTGGACATCGTTCTCCGACTTCGGTTCCAGGGAATGGCTGACGGTCGTCACCACGTTCCTGCTCGGTGTCGGCATCGGTGCGCTCACACAGCCCCAGCTGGCAGTCAGGTTCATGTCCGCCAAGAACGACAGGGATCTCAACAAGTCCCTCATCGTCGGCTCGGTCTTCATGCTCGCAATCGTCGGTTCCGCCTACACAGTAGGTGCCCTGAGCAACGTCTACTTCATGGATCACTACGGGGTCACTGCTTTCGAGTACATCACGCAGATGGGTCTGGGGACCGATTTCATCATTCCCGAGTACATCCTGGAGCTATTCAGCGGAATATCCTTCGGAGATGTCTTCGTCTCCCTGTTCCTGCTTTCCCTGGTCTGCGCGGCGATCTCTACGATCAGTGCTCTCCTCCACACCATCGGTGCTGCCGGAGGATATGACCTCTACACACTGTGGAAGAACAAGAAGGGTCATCTCACCGGGGATTCCCAGTCGGTCAATCTCAACCGCGTGGTCATCGTCATAGTCATGGTGCTCACGGTGGTATACTGCTACATGATGCCCAACGACATCATAGCCAAGGCCACATCGGTCTTCATGGGAATCACTGCGGCCGCGCTGCTTCCGGCATACTTCCATGGCCTCTACTCCAAGAACCCGTGCAGGAAGGCGGCGATCGTCAGCATGGCGGTCGGAACGATCGTGTACCTGTTCTTCGCCCTGTTCATCAACTCCGGAACCAGCATCTTCCTGCCCATATGCGAGATGCTGACCGGCCAGAGCGTCCTGTTCCCCGACAGCATACTGGCGAACACGGATGCGCTGGTCATCGCCCTCCCCGCCTCGATCATATCCATCGTGGTCGCCCTGATATACTTCAGGCATGTGGAGAAGTCCGGTCTTGAACAGGCGGTGGAGACGAACTAATACCAGATATTAGGATATTGAATTAAACCTTTTAAACAAACCTTTTCAATGATTTTTCTGGAATACTGGTCCTGTATCGGTCTTCTCCATCCATCCAGGCGTTCATCCAACATTATTTAAACATGATGTAAGGTCCAAGCCCGATATAGAAATCATAGAAATAGTTTTTCTCCACATAGAAACATTATTTCGTAGCAAAATGATAATTATCAGAGGTTTATTTATACTACTTTAGTATTTTTAATCTTAGGTTTCGAGTTTGATGATTACTATTATTCTTCGAGACCGATTCGGGAGGCAAATAATGGCAAAGAAGGAAAGCTCTGACGGAGTGACGGCATTTGAGGAGAAACATATGATATCCATGCTTATGTTCCTCGGAGCCAACGGTCCCAGTAGGAAGATCGACATCTACGAGGGCGTTTCCTCAAACCCAAGAATGCCCGACAAGCTCAACCATCTTGAGGAGATCGGGCTGGTGACCCAGGAGATGGACATGGTCACACGTTCCACCATCGTGACGCTCACGCCGGCAGGGGAGCAGGTCGCGAGTCTCTTCGTCGCCATAGATAAGTGCATAAAGGGAATCCAGAGATGATTGATGGGGCCTGAGGATTAAGTATATCTTTGATATGGCGCAATCATGGAGAAGGCGCTGGAACTCAGGGACGTCTCTGTGGTCAGAGGCGGAAAGTACATCCTCAGGTCCGTGAATCTGGACATCTCGAGAGGGGAGAACGTTGCGGTCATAGGACCCAACGGTTCCGGCAAAACCACTTTGATCAAGCTTCTCCGCGGGGAGATCCATCCGTACTACGATGAGGAGCATCCCGCCACAATGAGGATCTTCGGGATGGAGAGGTGGAACCTATTCGACCTCCGCAGCCGCATGGGCGTCGTCTCGATGGATCTTCAGAGCATGTTCCGCCCCGACACGCGTGTCAACGAGGTCATCTGCTCCGGTTTCTTCAACAGTCTCGACGTCTTCAGGAACCACACCGTCACAGAGGACATGGTCAGGGCGGTCTACGAATCGGCACTCATGATGGGGATCGAGGAGATCCTCGACCGTCCCATCGAGAACCTGTCCCTGGGAGAGATGAGGAGGACCCTCATAGCACGTGCGATGGTCACGAAACCGGATCTACTGGTCCTCGACGAGCCGATGACCGGCCTGGACATCGTCATGAAATCCAAGTTCCGTGCGATGTTCGACATCCTCATAGACAGGGGCGTCAGCATCGTGATGATCACCCACGAGTTGACCGATATCCCCGCCTCCGTGAGGAGGGTCGTCATGGTCAAGGACGGCCACATCTTCGCTGACGGTGACAAGGATTCGCTCCTCACAGATTCGAAGGTCTCGGAATTGTACGGCGAAAGTATAAAGGTGGAGAGCCAGAATGGAATCTACCGTATGCGTCTAGCCGACGATGTGATCCAATGAAGTACATTTGCCACGACTGCGGGTACGAGATACCCGAGGACATGGAGTTCTGTCCCCACTGTGGATGCATGAGGGACAAGTCCACCCCTGTGGACGACCAGACAGGCATGCCTCTGGGAGTATGTCCCAGCTGTGGTGCCAAGACCAATCCCGGTGATTCCTTCTGCGGATCTTGCGGAGCCGCCCTGCCGGAGGTCCGTGTCATGGTTCCGAAGATGAGGAAGAACGGCACCCTGGCCATCATCCTCGGTCTGTTCCCAGGATTCTTCAACATATTCGGCCTCGGCCACCTGGTCATGAGGGAATGGAGTAAGGGCGCGATGTTCCTGGCCATGTCCGTCATACTGATCTATGTGAACGGCGGCCTGATCTCGACCTCGTTCCTGATGTCCATCCTTTCCGTCGCCGTGTACTTCTATCAGTGCATGGATCTGATCAGGGCAGTGTATTCACCGGAGGTCCACTGATGGACTGGACGGAGAAGTACCGTCCACAGACGCTGGACGCCGTCGTGGGCAACCCTACGGCGGTTAACAGCCTCAGGGCCTGGGCACACAGTTGGGAGAAGGGGATACCGGAGACGAGGGTGGCGGTCC
>CAZLMR010000148.1:0-3658 GCA_964560575.1 uncultured Methanomassiliicoccales archaeon
GTCGTTGGCGATGTTGAAGTGGGTGAGCATCACACCCTTGGGGAACCCGGTGGTCCCGGAGGTGTACTGCATCATGGTGACGTCGTGGACGTCGACCGAGTCCTGCCTCTCCTTGTACTCCTCGTCGGTGATCTGGCATGCCAGGGATTTGACCTCGTTCATGGAGTACATGCCGCGGTGTTTCTCCGGACCGAGATGCACGACCCTCTTGAGGTGGGGGTACTTCTCGCTGTGGAAGTTGTCCCTGGGCTGGACCCTGAGCTCGGGGACAAGGTCGTAGACGGTCTGGACGTAGTCCACGTCCCTGACGCCGTCGATGAGGAAGAGGTTCTCCATGTCGGACTGTCTGAGGACGTAGTCCAGCTCGGCGCTCCTGTAATTGGTGTTGATCGTGAGCATGATGGCGCCGATCTTGGCGGTCGCGAACATCAGGGTGATCCAGTCCGGGACGTTGGTCGCCCACACAGCGACCTTCTCGCCCTTCTGGACCCCCATGGCCATCATTCCCTTGGCGACACGGTCGACCTCGATGCCCCACTCCCTCCAGGACAGACGGATGTCCCTGTCCACGTAGACTATGGCATCGTTGTCGGGATGGTTCCTGATGCACTTGTCCAGCAGGTCACCGAGCCTCTCGTCGCTTGTTATGTTCTTCCTGGGTGTGCACACCACGGTGTCACCTCAGAAGGGGGTGTAGAGGACCGCGAATATCTCCGCGGGTCCGTCGATGGCGCCGATGTAGTGGGGGACGACCGAGTTGTAGTAGACCGTGTCACCCTCCTCGATGACCGTCTCCTCCCTGCCGTATTTGACCAGGATCTTACCGGAGACGACGATGATGAACTCCTCTCCCTCGTGGGAGGAGATCTTGTGCTCCACATCGGGCTCGATCCTGATGAACATGGGCTCCATGTGCCTGTCGGTCTTGCCCTTCCCGAGCGGGAAGTAGTGGTACTGGCCATCCGCTCCCCTGGACGAGGTCTCCTCGATTCTGTCCTTTTTCTTGACGACGATGGGGTCGGGCTGGAACTGATCGTCCATAAACGTGCCCACCCTCTGGCCGAGTGCGCGGGAGAGCTTGATGATGGTTCCGATCGGAGGGTAGATGTTCCCCTCCTCCACATCGTTCAGGTATCCGACCTCGAGTCCGGAGTTGGTGGCCAGCTGCTCCTGTGTGAGCCCCAGGCCCTCCCTGTACTTCTTGACCCTCTTGCCGAGCTTGTTCGTGTCTGCCATTGTTTTTCCTCCTCTAATGTGACGATAACTGTAGGATGGGCCCATCAGTGGTCGTTCTCCTTGATGTGCTCCATGAACTCCTTCGTGTAAAGGTCGGTCCTTATGATGTGGCCGACCTCGGGTATCCTCAGGACTTTGCATCCCGGAATCCTGTCTGAGATGTAGTCGCCGAGCTTGGGCTCGACCATGATGTCGCTGAGACCGTGGACCGACAGAGTCGGGACGGTGATGTTCGCCACCTTGTCCCTGGTGTCGAACTCGTCCAGGGCTCCCATCTGGTCCTTCAGGCCCTTGGGATCCAGGTTCTTCAGCGATCTGACCGGCTTCCCCTTCGCCTCATGGTCCGAGAAGAACTTCTCGGTGAAGCAGAACGCGTTGGTCATCATGCTGATGTACTCCGGATCGCCGCCGCGTAGGGCGCAGTCGACGATGCCGTTCATGAAGTAGCTGGATCTGGCAGGTCTGTAGGGATACGCCGACACGATGGTCAGCGACCTGAGCCTGTCGGGGTGCTGGAGGGCGAACTCCTGGGCGATGTGCGCACCCATGGACCATCCGAGCATGTGCGCCTTGAAGACGTGCAGGTAATCCATCAGAGCCAGGACGTCATCCACGAAATCCTGGCTCCTTATCCCCTGTCCGGGATACCTGGTCAGTCCGGCGCCCCTGTTGTCGAACGTGATGACCCTGTACTTGGAAGCCAGCTCGGGTATCATCTGTTTGAAGAATGATGTGTCCCCCGAGAATCCGGTGATCAGGACGACGGGGTTGCCCTCGCCCTCCTCGTGATAATGCATCTCGATTCCATTGATGTTTGCGAACGGCATTTATCGTCCCTATTTTACTTAAATAGATAAACGTTGGGTTGAGCACTGGGTCTTCGTTTCGGCACTCGTGCGAGGAGGGATTCTGAAAGGCATCGGACCTTGGATTCCGGCAATGCATTCCGGGAGAAGTCATTGTTTCCGAGACCATTCTCTGCAATCCTGCTGTATGTTATAATAAATCGAAATCAATGGTATAACATAGTATATGATAGTATAATGTTGTATAACATAACCATTCGCACAGTGTGCATCCGCGAGGGCCATCATCGGTTGTATGCGGTCGCCGGTGCGGGGTCCACGATCCTCGTCCGACGACGGTGCCCGGGCTTCCGCCCGGGGTTTGAGAAGGAAAGGATCACTCGTCGTCCGAACCGGACCTGACCTTGACGGCCATGCCCTTCTTCATCTGTCTCATCTCGGACTCCACGAGGAAGGCGCGTCCTGTGGCGATCGGCTTGTCGTCCTTGTCCGTGACGATGACCTCCTCCATCGGCCTTATCTCGGGGTCGCAGGACAGGACGAACTGGCAGAACACGTTCTTCCCCTCGGACACGAACGGGACGGCGTCGTCGGAGACGGCGACCCTCATGTGCGGTGCCGGGACGGCTGCGACGATCCTCTTGGCGCCTTCCATCCTCAGGGTGTACATCCCGTCGCCTGCGCGCATGGACAGGACGTGCTCCCCGTCGGATATGACGTTCCTGATCTTGCCGGTCTTCCTGCTGGTGACTAGCTCGATGGGCTCCCTGAACAGCGCATCCGCGGCCTCGTTCCCGAATTGGTACCTGGCGACGGCCTTCGCCCTGATCTTGTCGGCGTCGATCTCCTCGGTGCCGTCGTCCGGGATCTTGTCGCCCTCGATGGCGGTCTCGAACCCTGCCATGCTGAGGAACTGGAACGTGAGCCTCTCGGACTCGGTCTCGGTCTCCGCGTCCGGGATGGACGGGAACAGGGACTGGGCCAGCGGGTACAGTTCGTCCAGCTCGGCCGGGACGGGGCCCCAGGGGGACACCACGATGGGGGTGTAGCCGGCGCGCCTGGCCCTGGCGAACTGCTCCGCGTACGGGCGGCTGTAAGGTTTGCCCTGGGTGTCCTCGAACAGCGCCGCCTTCCTGGTCGCCGGGACGTACCTGGTGCCGAGCCTGTCGAGATAGCGCCTGTAGACGGGTCTGTTCCTGCTCTCGGGCCCGGTGTAGAACACGGCGCCCTCCCTGCTGATGGGGTCGTAGAGCTCCATCTGGGCCTGGTACTCCTTCAGCCTCCTGAGTCCGTCCAGAAGTGCGGGGTGGGACCTGCACCTGATCTCGGCCAGCTCCCAGAGCCTGCCCTCCCTGATGTACCTCCTGACGGTGGCGAGCTCCTGGGTGATCTGGTAGAGGTTGTGCTCGGCGATCAGCTTGGAGCGCTTGGACTTGTCCATCTTCCTCAGGGCCTCGATGGTGATCCCGCGGCAGGCGGGACAGTTGCAGCCTTCATCGAAGGGACGCGGGTCCTTGGCGTACCGCTCGTTCATGAGGTTCATTTTACCGTGCCACGTGAACAGGTTTCCGTGACGCGCGTTTCTCGAGGGCATTACGCAGTCGAAGAAATCAACG
>CAZLMR010000149.1:0-3656 GCA_964560575.1 uncultured Methanomassiliicoccales archaeon
TCACGAGGATCAGTATCAGCAGCCTCTCCCTGTCCACGTTCACACCGAGGGTCCTGGCGCTCTCGTCGCCGGCGCCCATGACGTTGAGCCTCCCGGCAAGGAGCTGGACCACAAGGGACCCGACTACAGTCACTATGATGATCACAGGCAGGTTGTCGTAGGAGATGTCCTCCAGAGTGCCCACCATCCATGTGTAGACATTGGAGAGGTCGTCTGGATCGGCGACTATCATGAAGAGCTGGGTGAGCGCGTTGAATATGTACATGAGGGACGTCCCGCACAGGATCATCATGGTGGGGGTGGCCCTGCGGACCCTGCTCATCAGCAGTATGACCGCCATGGGAATCAGTGCGAAAACGAACGCGTTCACGACGACGCCCCCTCCTGCGACCAGCTCGATCCCCAGGATCAGGGCGACGGCTGCTCCGAATCCCGCTCCGGACGATATGCCCATGGTGTACGGGTCGGCCAGCGGATTCTTCAGGATGCTCTGCATCGCCGTACCGCAGACGGCCAATGCGAATCCGCAGACTATGGCGCCGATTATCCTCGGCATCCTGAGATCGAGGACCACCCATGCGTCGGTGGTGTCCGCCTGCGGCATGTTGATGATCTCATCCCAGATGATGTGGTAGACCTCCGACATCGTCAGAGGGTACGTTCCAAGAGTGATGGAGTATGCCAGGACGATGAGGCAGAGCACGACGCAGGCGGAAATGAACAGCACCCTGCGTACCAGGGTCTTGCGGTAGTTCCTCCTGAACTCGGAGTCGGGTTGCTCAGCTCCGTCCATCCGGATGCCTCACTTGGTCACGCAGATGAAGAACGAGCCCGGGAGGTAGAGCGTCTCCCCGCCGACGTCTATCCTGTAGGAATCCCTTCCGTCGGTGTCGACGACGATGTTCTTGGCTCCCATCTCTATGAGGTTGTCCACATCCCACTGGGGACGCCTCTCCCTGCTGAGGGGCAGGTTCTCGGCGATCCTCTCCATTATGGATGCGTCCACCCCGTTCATGTGGTCATGCTCCGCGCCGACCTTGACATCGCCCTCGCGGACCTCCGCGTACTCCCTGTCGTAGATGTACAGATAGTGGTTGCCGTCGAAGACCATCAGCTTCCCGCCGGGCCTGACGACCCTGAGCCACTCCATGTACGCATCCCTGGGGGATTCCAGATCCCATACGAGGTTCCTGGAGATCACGACGTCGAACGAGTCGTCATCGAACTCCAGATGCTGGGCGTCCATGCGCTCGAACACGGCTTCGACGCCGTATCTGGCGCAGTTCTCCCTTGCTTGGTCGAGCATGGCCTCGGTGTAGTCCACCGCCGTTACGGAGTGCCCCTCCCTTCCAAGGATTATCGGGAAGAATCCGGGGCCGCAGCCGACGTCGAGGATCCTCAGGCTCCCCCCTTCGGGAAGGTGCTTCTCGATGATTCCGAGCCAGTGCCTGTAGCGGCCGTCCTCGATCTGCTCCAGGACCGTCTCGGAATATCCGTCGGCCCTCAGGGTCCAATAGCCCTCGATCTCTTCCAGGTTCGATTCCATGTGCTCCACAGTAACACAAATCTTCAATAAATATTACTCGGTGCACAAGAACCTGGGATTCGTGCTCCCGGCTTCACCGCGGTTATCGTGAAGTGGTTGTTGGTAAGACCGTGGGCCAGGTACCTGGACCCGTGGAGGACCTTCTTCTGGACGTTGTCTATAACACGGATGTCCGTGAACCCTGCCTCCTCCAGCATGCGGATGTCGTCGCGCGGACGGTCGGCGTGGGAAGACCACAGGTCCATCTCCGCCTCCTCCCTCTCGACATCGTCGCGTCCCCTGCCCTTCTCCATCCTGACGAAGAACGATGACACCCTGTTCCTGAACGGGGTCATCCTGGGGTCGGTGAACCAGTCGCCATCCGTGTACGCCAGCCTGCATCCGGGCTTGAGAACCCTGTACCACTCGGAAACGACCTTCTCGGGATCCGGGACGGTCCAGAGCATGTAGTCGCTGACGACGGCCTCGAACGATGAGTCGTCGAACGGGAGGGCCATCGCATCGGCCTGACGGAAGTCTATGTCGAAGCCGTTCACTGCCGCGTTCTCCCTGGCGTACTCAAGCATCCTGTCTGAGAGGTCCACAGAGGTCATCCTGTGCCCCAGGTCGGCGAGCTGCATGGACACTATGCCCGGGCCGCAGCCGACGTCGAGGATCTCCAGCGGATCCGCCCCCAGGATGGATGTGAAATGCTCCTGCCAGGACCTGCGCTCACGGTCGATCGAGAAGCCCCTGACGACGAAGTCGTTGTAATCGGAAGAGCGGATGTCCCAATGCCTCTTGATAGCGTCCATCGGTGTATGGAACGACAGTAATACTTAAATGAATTTCGTAACACCGAAGGTCTCGCGTGAGACGCCCGCATATCTGATGAGGCGAGAATCAGTTGAAGTCCTGCTTCAGGTTGGTCTGGAACCTGTGGACCTCACCGGGGATGTTGGTGGGATACTTGCCGTTGACGCAGGCGAGGCAGAGGTCCTTCTCCTTGAAGCCGATGGCCTCGATGAGGCCCTCGATGCTGATGTATCCGAGGGAGTCCGCGCCGATGATCTCCCTGATCTCCTCGACGCTGTGACGGTTGGCGATGAACTGGTCCCTGGACTTCATGTCCACACCGTAGTAGCAGGGTGCTATGATGGGCGGGCTGCCGACACGGACGTGGACCTCCTTGGCACCGGCCTTGCGGAGCATGGCCACCAGCTTCTTCAGGGTGGTCCCCCTGACGATGCTGTCGTCAACGATCATGATGCGCTTGCCGTTGACAGTGCTCTTGATGGGGTTCATCTTCATGGAGACCGCCGATTCCCTCTGCTTCTGGTCGGGCATGATGAATGTCCTGTCCGCGAAACGGTTCTTCATGAAGCCCTCCTCGTACGGGATGCCAGTGGCACAGGAGTATCCGATCGCATGGGCGCGTCCGGAATCGGGAACGGGCATCACGAGATCGACGTCGGCGGGGCACTCCCTTGCCAGGATCTCGCCGATCTTCCTGCGAACCTCGTACACCTCCCTCCCGTCGAGGATGGAGTCGGGCCTGGCGAAGTACACCCACTCGAACATGCAGAAGGCTCTGGGATGCTCCGCCGGAGCGGGGTAGATCTTGAATGTGTCCTTGGTGATCTCGCATATCTCACCGGGCTCTATGTCGCGGATGAGCTCTCCCCTGAGGGCGTCGATCGCGGCGCTCTCCGAGACCGCAATGTATCCGCCGTCGAGCCTTCCGAGGCACAGGGGCCTGAACCCGTACATGTCGCGGATGGCGAAGAGACGGTCGTTGATGAGGATGGTCAGCGAGAACGCTCCGTCGAGCTCCCCCATCGTGGCCCTGATGGCCTTGACGGGGTCGTTGTACATGGTCATGTACTTCCCGAGAAGCTTGGTGACGAGCTCGCTGTCGGAGTCGGTGAGGAAGGTCCAGCCCTCCTTCATGTACCTCTCCTTGAGCTCTGCGAAATTGGTTATGTCACCGTTGTGGGCGACCGCCACCGTACCGAAGTTGGTCATGACGGTGAGCGGCTGGGCGTTCTGGACGCTCTTGGACCCCGTAGTGGAGTATCTGACGTGGCCCACGCCGACGTGGCCCAGGAGGGTCTGGATCTCCTCCTTCGGC
>CAZLMR010000150.1:0-2165 GCA_964560575.1 uncultured Methanomassiliicoccales archaeon
TCATGGCCGTAGATGCGGGCACCACCAGCGTCCGCTGCATGCTCTTCGGTCACGGAGGGGAGGTTCTCGCTGTATCACAGAGGGATCTGAGGCAGATCTATCCGGGCCCGGGCATGGTTGAGCACGATGCGACCGAGATATGGGAGCTCTGCAGGGATGTGATCCGCGACTGTCTCACGAAACCGGGCATCGACCCGACCGAATGCATGGCGCTGGGGATCACCAACCAGAGGGAGACCACCGTCGTATGGGACTCCCGCACAGGGGAGCCTCTGTGCAACGCCATCGTCTGGCAGGACCGCAGGACCCACGACTTCTGTCAGGGCCTTCGCGAGCGCGGGCTCGGCGGGGAGTTCCTCGAGAGGACCGGTTTGCAGGTGGATTCCTACTTCTCCGGCACGAAGCTCAGATGGATTCTGGAGAACGTGCCCGGCGCCAGGGAGGGTGCGGAATGCGGGCGCGTGCTGTTCGGCACCGTGGAGACATGGCTGATGTGGAAGCTGACGGGGGGCACCGTGCATGCCACGGACTACTCCAACGCCTCCCGTACTATGATGTTCAACATAAGGGACCTTGACTGGGACCCGTACATACTGGACGTCCTGGGGATTCCGGGCCGCATGCTCCCGAGCCCGTTCCCTCCGGGACACGTGTTCGGCACGACAGCCGTGGAGGCCATCGGTGCCGAGATACCGATAGCCTCTGCCCTCGGGGATCAGCAGGCCGCGCTGTTCGGCCAGGCATGCTTCGATGTGGGGGATGTGAAGATAACGTTCGGCACAGGCGGGTTCCTGCTGATGAACATCGGAACGGAGCCCAAGGTCACGACCAAGGGTCTGCTGACCACGGTGGCATGGGATGTTGGGGACGGGGCCGAGTACGCCCTGGAGGGATCGATCTACATCGCAGGCGCCGCTGTTCAATGGCTGAGGGACGAACTGCAGATCGTGGAGGAGTCGGCGGAGACCGAGAGGATGGCCGAGAGGGTGGAGGACACCTGCGGGTGCTATGTGGTGCCGGCCTTCGTCGGTCTGGGTGCGCCGCACTGGGATCAGAACGCCAGAGGTATCATCATGGGCCTGACGAGGGGGACCAACAGGTGCCACATCGCCCGCGCCGCACTTGAATCAATAGCGTTCCAGGCGAACGACGTCATCCGTGCCATGGAGGAGGACTCCGGGACGGCCATGCACTCTGTCAGGGTGGACGGAGGAGCCAGTGCCAACGACTTCCTCTGCCAGTTCCTCGCCGACATCACAGGCATGGAGGTCCTGCGCCCCCGTTGCATCGAGTCGACCGCTCTCGGTGCGGCGTACATGGCCGGTCTGACCGTAGGGTTCTGGGATGACGAGGGGGACCTGTCCGACAACTGGTCCCTGGACAGGAAGTTCGTGCCGAGGATGGACCCTGCGGAGAGGGAGGAGCGCATCAGGGGCTGGAACCACGCCGTCAGATGTGCCAGGCTGTGGTCCGAATCGGACAGTTCACAGTGTTAATATATCCATAAGCCGTTCAGGACCCGATTCAAATGAAGGTCCTCATCATCGGTGGAGTAGCGGGCGGGGCATCGGCCGCCGCCAGGCTGAGAAGGCTTGACGAGAGTGCGGAGATCGTCATCCTCGAACGCACGGGATTCGTGTCATATGCCAACTGCGGTCTCCCATACTATGTCGGAGGCGTAATCACCGAGAAGGGGAAGCTGACGCTGCAGACCCCCCAGTCGTTCAGGAACCGCTTCGACGTCGATGTCAGGGTGAGGAACGAGGCGGTCTCCATAGACAGGGATGCCAAGACCGTGAGGGTCAGGAGACTCGATGATGGTTCCGAGTACGACGAGCCGTACGATGTCCTCATACTCTCGCCCGGTGCCAAGCCCCTAATGCCCGAGATGCCCGGCACCGGCGATCCGAGGGTCATGACCATGCGCACGGTGGAGGACACGCTCGCCATGCGCGACTTCGTAGTCGAGAGGAAGCCCAGGTATGCGGTCGTGGCCGGCGGAGGGTACATCGGCCTAGAGGTGGCCGAGAATCTGGCGAACATGGGGGTGAAGGTGACCCTGGTCCAGCGCCCCGATCATGTCCTCCCTCCGCTGGACAGGGACATGGCCGCCGACGTCCATCACTGCATCAGGGCCAACGGCATCGATCTCCTGCTGTCGGAGG
>CAZLMR010000150.1:2175-3609 GCA_964560575.1 uncultured Methanomassiliicoccales archaeon
ACCGGGTTCGAGTCCGCGGAAGACGGTCTGAAGGTGATGCTAAGGAGCGGCCGCAAGCTGGAGGCTGACATGGCAGTCGTGGCTCTGGGGGTGGTCCCGGAGTCCCATCTCGCATCCGAAGCGGGGCTGGAGACCGGCATCAAGGACGCCATCCTCACGGACACCCATATGCGCACATCCGATCCGAGCATCTATGCCGTCGGTGACGCCGTGCAGGTGAGGGAGTTCGTATCAGGTACCGATGCGGTCATATCGCTGGCCGGGCCCGCCAACAGGCAGGGGCGTATCGCAGCCGACAACATATGCGGCATCCCCAGCGAGTACAGGGGGTCCCAGGGGTCGTCGGTGATCAAGGTCTTCGACATGACCGTGGCCACCACGGGACTGAACGAGAAGACGGCGAAGGCCGCCGGGATCGACTACGGCAAGGTGTACACCTTCTCCGCATCCCACGCCACATACTACCCCGGGGCGAGGAACATGTCCGTCAAGACGCTGTTCGAGAAGGGCACCGGAAGGATCCTCGGAGCGCAGATAGTAGGTTACGAGGGTGCCGACAAGAGGATAGACGTCATCGCCACCGTCATCCGTGCAGGCGGGGACTACGGGCTTCTGGAGGAGCTGGACTTGGCGTACGCACCTCCCTATTCATCCGCCAAGGATCCTGTGAACATGGCAGGGTTCGTGATAGACAACGTCGTATCCGGAAGGGTCTCGCAGTTCTTCTGGGATGATGTGGCGGAGTTGAAGGACGATCCGGAGGGATTCTTCGTGGATGTCCGCACACCAGAGGAGTATTCCCGCGGACACATAGAGGGGTCCGTGAACATCCCGGTCGATGGACTCAGGGACAGGATGTCCGAGATACCCAAGGACAGGCACATCTATCTCATCTGCCACAGCGCCCTCCGTAGCTACATCGCCGCAAGGGTCCTGATGCAGAATGGGTATGAATGCAGTCATCTGGCCGGGGGATATAGGCTCTACTCGTCCGTCGTGAACGACATCCAGATATGCTCGCCCGACGACCCTCCGTGCGGCCAGAGGTGACATCGGTTCGGTCACTGCTTGGAGAACACGCTGGAGAACAGCCTCAGGTTCCTGCGATCCTCCGGGACCGCAGTCCTGAACCTGTCCCTGTCGAGGACCTCCAGATAGTACGGTCTGAGATCGACCATGCAGACGATCTTGGGGCGCCTTCCGTACATCTCTGCCATCATCCATCTGATGCCGTCCGTCGCCACGCCGTATCCGATCTCTTCAATCTTCATCGTCCTCAGCAGGTTCTTCGATGCCTCTCTCAGCGGATGGTTCGTCGCGGTCGTGGCTATGACCAATCCCGGGATGTGTTCCAGCTCTCTGTATGTCTCGGTGACGTCGGTGTACCCGAGGGTGCGTATCATCGGGGTCACCAATGTCCGGGATGTGAGGAAC
>CAZLMR010000151.1:0-3579 GCA_964560575.1 uncultured Methanomassiliicoccales archaeon
GCGTGGATGTGAGGGGCGAGGACGTCAGCAAGTTCGAGAACCTCGCGTTCCTGGAGCAGGTCCGCGCCAACTACCTCCGTCTGGCGGAGGAGTTCGGATTCCGCGTCGTGGATGCCTCCAGGGGCAGGGACGAGGTGTTCGCCGAGGTCATGTCCATCATCGACGAGGTGGTTTGAGATGCATCCTTCAGAGGAGATCTACTGCGAGAAGAGTACCAAGCTCAGGGGCAAGACCGTGGTCATGGGCATCACGGGGAGTATAGCGGCGGTGGAGTGCTTCGGCACCATCAGGGAGCTCATCAGGCACGGTGCGGATGTGTATCCGGTTCTCACGCGCGAGGCCGCCAAGCTCGTCACACCCGATGCGTTGGAGTTCGCCAGCGGCCACAGGCCGGTCACGGAGCTCACCGGCAGGACCGAGCACATCACGATGATGGCCGCCCGCTCTGCCGACCTCCTGCTGATATACCCCGCCACGGCGAACACGATATCGAAGATCGCCAACGGGATAGACGACACGCCGGTGACCTCGATGGCGACCGTCGCCGTGGGAGCAGGGATACCCATAGCCATAGCTCCCGCCATGCACGAGTCGATGTACCACAACCCCGCGGTCGAGGACAACATGGAGCGTCTCAGGAAATGGGGCGTCAGCTTCATCGGTCCCCACAGCGACGGGGTGAGGTCGAAGGTCGCCTCCAAGGAGGAGGTCGTCGCATGGACGTTCAAGATCCTCTCGAGGAACTTCTTCCACGGCAAGCGTCTGCTCGTCATCGGCGGCAGGAGCGAGGAGCCCATAGACTCGATGAGGATAATCACCAACCGTTCCACAGGCATGATGGCCGCGGAGCTGGCCAAGCGCGCCTTCGAGAGGGGGGCGGACGTGGAGCTCTGGATGGGCGGCTGCAGCGTGACACTCCCGGACTACATTCCCACGAGGAGGTTCGAGACCGTGTCCGACCTCATCGAAATGGTCCGCACCATAGACCACGATGCGGTCCTGGTCCCCGCGGCGCTGGCGGACTTCGCTCCGCACGATGTCGCCCAGGGAAAGATCCCAAGCGAACAGGGCTTCGGGCTCGATCTGGATCCGGTGCCGAAGGTCCTGCCCCTGATCCGCACGAAGTGCGAGGTGGTCATCGGTTTCAAGGCGGAATCGGGTCTGACGAGGCAGGAGCTCAAGGAGAAGGCCAGGTCCCGCCTGGAGATGTACAATCTGGCCGCCGTGGTGGCGAACGACATCGATGTGGTCGGGAGGAAATCCTCCTCCGCAATCCTGGTCACCCGGACCGAGGCCAAGGACATCTCCGGGACCAAGGCGGAGGTCTCCGACGCCATTCTGGACTACTGTGTGAAGATGCTATGACGACCGCGTTCTGTCCCGGGCATGTTTCATGCGTTTTCCAACCCGTGACCTCGTTCGACGCCATGTGCACCGGGTCCCGCGGCATAGGCATCAGGCTGAACAAGGGCGCCACCGCGACGGTGGAGGAGAGGGACGACGGCGTCGTCAACATATACCTCGACGGGACCCAGGAGATCGCGCACATCACGAGGATGGTCGCGGAGAACCTCGCTCCCGGCCGGGGCTTCGACATAAGGATCGAGAACGAACTCCCGGTGAGCCAGGGCTTCGGCATGAGCGCCGCCGGTGCGCTCGCAGCCGGTCTGTGCATAGCCGATATGACCGGCCGGTCCCGCTCCGACGCCTTCAAGGCGGCCCATGCGGCGGAGGTCATGGGAGGCGGAGGCCTTGGGGATGTCGCGGCGATCGTCGCAGGGGGAGACATCCCCGTAAGGACGGTGGCCGGGTTCCCTCCGTTTGGGAGGGTGGAGAATGCGGACTTCACGATAGACCATCTCACGCTGGTGGTCATCGGAGGGGAGCTCAGGACGGATTCGGTCCTCGGCGACCCGTTCACCCTGAAGAAGGTCAGGGAGGCGGCGGTCGAGTCCATGGACTCCTTCATAATGGACCCGAGCTATGAGAACCTGTTCGACGTGTCTAACGCGTTCTCATCCAAGTCCGGACTGGAGAGTCCGGCCGTCAGGCGCGCCATAGGGCGTCTCATGGATGCGGGGCATCGCGCGGGCATGTGCATGCTCGGCAACAGCCTGTTCACGGACGCCTCCGAGAAGGAGGTCTGGGCCATGTTCGGCAGGGGTCACGTGAGGACCTTCAGGGCAGCCTCGTCCAGGAAGGAGATCGTCATTCGTAGAGGGTGAACAGCACATCGTCCCCGTCCACGTCGAACAGTCCTATTCTGGCGCCACAGTCCAGCCATGCGTGGGCGTAGTTCACGGCTGCGAATGCGGTGACGATGTCCCCGCACTCCCTGAAGTGCTTGGCATCGGAGTAGTAGCAGTTTGCCATCTCCAGGAAGCTGTCCGCCAGTCTGCGGTTGTACGATTTGGCGGGGGCGGCTATCCTGATCTTGGCCAGGGCCCTCGCTGTGATGTCCAGGTACTTCTCGATGCGCTCCTCTGTGACGACGTCTATCCTCTCGCCCATGCGACCCTCCAGGGCTCAGGCGGTAATGGAAGTATCGGTTGGGCGCGCGTATAATAAGGTGGAAGCGTTACGAGCAGACATGATAATCGTAGGCGGGTCTTCGTCCAGGGACCTGGCCAAGGAGATGGCCTCAATCCTGGGATGCAAGTACGTTCAGGCAGCTTCCACAAGATTCCCCGATGGGGAATGCTACACAAGGATAGACGAGGAGTCCCTCGACGACGACGTGGTCATCGTCCAGAACACCTATCCCAACGACAATCTCATCGAGATGTTCCTGCTCCAGGACGCGGTCCACAGGATGGGCGCCAAGAAGGTCACGCTGGTCATCCCCTACTTCGGCTATGCCAGGCAGGACAGGGTGTTCAAACCCGGCGAGCCCGAGTCCGCCAAGGTCATGTGCAAGCATCTCAACATGGGATGCGACAGGGTAATCACCATCGACATCCACAAGGAGGCAGTCCTGGAGCACTTCGACTGCCCCCATGTCGACCTCAAGGCCGCGGAGGTCATCGCCGACTACTTCAAAGACAGCAAGATCGACCTCGTCCTCTCGCCGGACATCGGTGCTGCGGGCCGCGCGAAGGACGTCGGGGAGAGGATGGGCGTGCCCTACGACCATCTCGAGAAGACCCGTCTCTCCGGCGTCGACGTGCGCATCGCACCCGCCAAGATGGACTGCACCGGCAAGAGGATCCTCATCGTGGACGACATGATCTCCACCGGAGGCACAATCATCGCCGCCGCCCAGGCCCTCAAGGATGCCGGGGCAGTCAGCGTCTCCGTCGCATGCACCCACGGCGTCTTCGTGAACAACGCCCTGGAGAGGCTCACAGGCAGCTTCCTGGACAACGTCCTCTGCTGCAACACGCTGGACAACGAGGTCTCGCACATCTCCGTCGCCGGCATCATAGCCGACGCCATCAGGAAGGGATGATCCCATGTCGATGAAAGAGGATGATTTCGCCGACTGGTACCTGGACATCGTCGAGAAGGCTAATCTCTCGGACAAGAGGTACCCCATCAAGGGGATGAACGTCTGGACGCCCTACGGCTGGAAGATCATGA
>CAZLMR010000152.1:0-3579 GCA_964560575.1 uncultured Methanomassiliicoccales archaeon
ACGGAGAAGGCACGGAGCAGATGGAGATATCCGGATTCAGGGACCTGCCCCGCATCGACACGAACAGGGTCAGGGGCGGCGCATGCCTCGTCATAGCGGAGGGGATGTGCCAGAAGGCCTCCAAGCTGAAGAAGCACGTCGACAAGCTCGGACTGGACGGCTGGGACTTCATCGGGAAGTTCCTGGACGCCCACAAGGCCCCGCCGAAGAAGGAGGAACCGGGCGAGGTGAAGAAACCCACCGTCGAACCCAAGGAGAAGTATCTCATGGACATCGTCGCCGGACGCCCCATCTTCGGACATCCGTGCGCCGTCGGCGGATTCAGACTCAGATACGGCAGGGCAAGGACGTCAGGCCTGGCGGCCCTGGCGTTCAACACGGGCAGCATGTACGCCATGGACGAGTTCATGGCCCTCGGGACTCAGGTGAAGATCGAGAGACCCGGGAAGGCCTGCGTCGTCACACCGTGCGACCAGCTCGAGGGGCCGATCCTCCTGCTGAAGAACGGGGACCTCGTGTACTGCCACACGAAGGATGAGGTTCTGGAGGTCAGGAACGTCATCTCGGAGATAGTCGACAACGGGGAGATACTCGTCCCGTTCGGAGAATTCTGCGAGAACAACCACACCCTGGTCCCCTGCGGATACCCCATAGAATGGCACAAGCTGGAGATCCTCGAGAAGGGCGAGCTCCCGGACGACTGGATGGACCCCACCTACGACCGCGCCAAGGAGATGTGCGCACAGATTGGCGTCCCGCTGCACCCGAAGTTCAACCTGTTCTGGTCGGACTGGCCGCTGGACAGGATCAAGGCCCTCAGGGAGCATGTCCTGGCCACCGGGACCTACTACGGCAGGAACCTCTCCGTGGAGAGGGAGCCTGTATCGAAGCGCATGCTCGAGGACCTGGGCGCGTTGCATCGCATCAGGGACGGCAGGGTCGTGATCGACGAGAGATACTCCAGACCCATGCTGGACTGCCTGGGCATAGCGATCGCCGACGGCAAGCTGGTACCTGGCCCCGAGCTGGAGGGCAACAGCACCCTGGATGCGATAAGCAGGGCCGCGGGCTACGAGGTCCGCGCCAGGGCGATGACCCGCATCGGGACGAGGATGGCCCGTCCCGAGAAGGCTAAGGAACGTGAGATGACCCCCAAGGTCCACGCGCTGTTCCCCATCGGGAAGGACGCCGACGCCAAGAACGAGATGATCGCCGCGATCGCCGTCGCCAGGAACAACGCATCCAAGAGCAAGGGCGGCAAACCGGAGGTCACCGTCGAGGTGGGCAACAGGTTCTGTCCCGAATGCCGCAACTACACATACCGCAACTGGTGCAGGGAATGCGGATCGCACACAGTCTACACGCCGAAGCAGAACGAGTACGGCAACCTCGGCCCGGCACCGATCAACATCAACCTCGAGGAGGAGTTCAGGGCCGCCTGCAACAGCCTCCACGAGAAGCCCCCCTCCGACCTGAAGTGCCTGGAGACGCTCATATCCAGGATCAAGACCTGCGAGGCTGTGGAGAAGGGAATACTGAGGCAGAAGAACGGCATCAGCACCTTCAAGGACGGTACGGTGAGGTTCGACATGACCGACATCCCCCTCACCCACTTCAAACCGAGGGAGATAGGACTGAGCATCGAGAAGGCCCATGAGCTCGGGTACACCCATGATTGGAACGGGGACCCGCTCACCGATCCCGAGCAGATCTGCGAGCTCAGGGTGCAGGACATCATACCCGCCAAGGACTGCGGGAACTATCTGGTCAACGTCGCGAAGTTCATAGACGACGAGCTGGAGGAGTTCTACCACCTGCCCAGATACTACAACGTCCAGAACAGGAACGACCTGATAGGGCACATCACGTTCGCCCTGGCGCCCCACACGTCCGGAGGGATCCTGTGCAGGATCATCGGATACGCGGACCTCCGCGGATGCTACGGTCATCCGTTCTTCCATGCCGCCAAGAGGAGGAACTGCGACGGGGACGAGGACTGCGTCATCCTAGCCATGGACGGCCTCCTCAACTTCTCCAGGACGTTCCTTCCGGACAGGCGCGGCGGCCTCATGGACGCCCCCCTGGTTCTCACCACCAGGCTCGACCCCAATGAGATCGACAAGGAGGCCCACAACGTGGACTGCCTCAGGCAGTATCCCCTCGACCTCTACAGGGCGGCGATGGAGATGAAGGACCCGAAGGAGATCGAGAAGAAGATGGACCTCATCGCCGGGAGGATCGGGACGCCCGACCAGTACGAGCACCTCGGATTCACCCACGACACCCATGACATATCGGACGGGCCGAAGTACTCCGCCTACACCACGCTGGAGACGATGATGGACAAGATGGACGCGCAGCTCATGCTGGGGAAGAAGATACGCGCCGTGGACGAGCAGGATGTGGCGAGACGCGTGCTCAACAAGCACTTCCTGCCCGACATGATCGGGAATCTCAGGTCGTTCTCCACCCAGACGGTGAGATGCACCAAATGCGGGGAGAAGTATCGCAGGATGCCTCTCGCAGGCAAGTGCACCAAATGCGGCAACGCGCTGACGCTGACCGTCCACGAGGCCAGTGTGAAGAAGTACCTGGAGATATCCAAGGTCATCGGGGACAAGTACGGACTCGACACCTACACCAAGGAGAGGGTCGAGATCCTCGAGATGAGCATGGACTCCGTCTTCAACAACGACAAGGTCAAGAAGTGCAAGCTGTCGGACTTCTTCTGATCAGCTCGTCTTCTTGGCCGGGGCGATGTACGTCGTCAGGAACATGTCGATCTGCATGTCGCGGGCCTTCGTGGCCATCTTGTTGCCGAGCCATCCCGCGGCGATCAGCTGGGCGTTCATGTTGGACGCACCCATGATCATGTCCGAGAATCTTGCACCGGACTTGTCAGCCCAATAGTCCGAGAGGAACTCCAGCTCCGACTCGGGTGTCTTCGAGATCGCATCCTTCAGCCTGCCACCGAGCACCTGGAAGAACTGGATGTAGTTGAGGAGGAACGTCTTCGGGTCGTACTTGGACTCGACGGGCTCAAGCGACTCGACCCTGTCGGCCATGCCGGTGAACACGCGGATCGCCTCGTCGCAAACGGAGACCAGGTCGGAGAGGTCCGTGTAGACCGAGAAAGACTCGATGGAGAGGAACATGTACTCGTTGGCGGTGTTCATGAGCTCCTTCTGATAGCCCAGGTGGAGTGCCCTCTGGTCGAGCCCCGAGAGTATGTCGGTTATGAGGTCCCTGTCGTCAAGCAGTACGGCCAGCTCCCCCACGCCCGTGCGGCTCTGGACCCCGGATTTGGAGACGGACCTCATTATGGCCGCCACGCACTCGGACAGGATCCTCCCGTAGGTGTCGTCATCCACCTCCAGCCCGCCCTTGATGGCCTCGGACCACTTCGCCACCGCACCGGGGAAATCATCGCCGGAGATCTCCTCGAACCCCTGCTCCATCGACGCCTCCGCATCCGCCGCCGGAACGACGCTGGCTGGAACGGGCTCTGGCGTGGGCGCCGCCCTGTCCTCCTTGGGGAAGTAGGCTCCGCATCTCATGCAGAACTCGGCGTCGTCAGGG
>CAZLMR010000153.1:0-3553 GCA_964560575.1 uncultured Methanomassiliicoccales archaeon
CTGCAGCGGGTCCACCAGGTACACGATGCCCGCGGCGTTGGATATGAATGAGTTGAGGCTGAGGGCCATCATCCTGTCCGTGGATGTGAGGTCCTCCCCGGCCGTGTCGAAGAACGCGAAGGTGAACACCTTCGGCTCGTCGGAGTCGAACAGCCTGAGGTAGTAGATCAGCGGCTCCCTGCTCTCGTCCGAGATGTCGAACGAGCGGGTCGGCGGCAGCTTGCGCTTCTCCTCGAACAGCCTGCGGTAGTACATGTCCCTGTACTTCAGCGTGGTACCGTCGGTGGCGGCGTTCAGCACGCCGTTGAACTCCTTGGACACGTAATTCTTGAGCTGGTTGATCAGCACGGCGATGTAGTGGCTCTTGCCCACGCCCTTGGGTCCCAGGATCACGAAGATCCTGTTGCCCTCGTCCTCCGCGCCCGGAGGGATTATGTTGTGGCATATGGGGCACACCCTTGTGTAGACGGGCCTCCTGCACACGTCGCACAGGCCGCTCGAGTTGCGGATTATGTGCTGCTTCGCCACCACGGCATCGGGGCCGTTGGGGTCCTTGCCGTAGAAGAGGCTCTTCTCGGGATCGATCTCGTTCTGACCGTCCCTGGAGACGTACTTCATCTGCTCGGCGTTCCTGGTGCTGGCGGCAGTTGACGCGAAAGTCTTCGCGCATGTCTGTCCGGAACACAGGTAGTGGACCTTCGACAGGTCAACCTTGGCGAAGCAGTAGGGGCAGATGTATTCCTTGCCTGATGATGACGCGTTGTCCTTCTGTCTCCTCATCCTATCAGCTCCTCCTGCCGTAGAGCGGGTGCATGAACCTGAACATGTTGTAGTCGGCGTCGTTCTCGAAGAACAGCCTCATCCTCGCAGGGTCCTCCAGGTTCTTGCACTGGACCGTGAGGACGCCTTTGCCCTGGGTGAGCTGCACCGGGTTGTGGGACCTCCAGATGACCTCGCCGTCGGAGCGTTTGAGCGGTATGCCCCCCGCGACCTGGACAGCAAGGATCGGAGGTATCTCGGAGACGTCGGCGTCGGCTGAGAACTCCATCCTCATGCCTCCCTTCTCCTGTCTCACCGTGTACCTGACCTTCCTGCACTCGGCGGAGTAGACGTCAACGGCTATGCCGCGGGATGCGATCATCTCGTCGTTGATCCTGTACAGGGCGAAGATGTTGATGCATTTCTTGGCGGAGCGTCCCATGGGGATGCGGATCTGCCTCTCCTCCATGTACTCCTCGCGTCTGACCGTCTTGATCTCCGCATCGATGTCATCCAGGCTGCGGACCTCGCCGTTGGATATGACCAGCTTGGCCTCGACGGCGTCGTCGGGCCATGCCATGGTGATCACGCAGTCTTTGTTGCTGATGGTCTTCTCCACATCCCTGAAGGGCTTCAGGTTGGCGACCATCATCTCGGTTCCCTTGATTCCGACCTTCCCGCGGGGGATGATGGGATAGATGTACTGGACGGAGCCGTCCGGAAGGGAGAAGCGTATACCGTCCGAGTATTCGACTATGGGCTCGATGGGCTTCATCCACGAGACGATGTCGTCCATCTTGACCATGTTCCCCGGGATGGTGATCCTCTTGGGTGTGCAGTACAGTGTCACAGGCTCGGTGGTGCTCCACTTGGCGGTGTATGTGCCGTCCGACTTGTTCCACTTGATCTTCAGGTCCTTCACGGGCTTCGGAGCGTCCACGGTGGTGCCGCTGAAGACGACACCCTGGGACCTCTCGACCTTGTTCCTGCCCTCGTACTCCGCGACGAAGAGGTAGTGGTACTTCTTCCCGCCGGCGAGACCGATGTCGTCATAGACCGTCTGCCCGTTGAGGGCGATCTCGGTGCCGATGCCGTTGCCGGACCCGTCGGTCCTCCATAGTCTCACGCGGCTCGCGCCGCGGGGCTTCTCGTACATGATGCGGAGTCCGCCGTCTATGGGCTCGAGGGTGACCGTGTCGACCTCAGATATGGTCATCACGGGTCCGAGGTGCGCCCCCTCCTTGGAGAGGATGCCCCAGCGTTTGGAGTAGATGGAGTAGTAGTACTCCACACCGGGGTCCAGCGTCTTGTCCACGTAGACCGTGGTGGGCACCTCCGCCAGGGGACGGGTGTCCTCGGTTATCCTTGGCAGGGAGTTCTTCTCCCTGAAGATGCAGTAGGTGACGCCGCTGGCCTCCGCAGGTGCCATGAACTTGATGGTGAACGACCTGTCCCCCAGCTTCCCGTACGCGTCGGCCGGTCCGGAGGGAGGGTCCTCCCTCAGCTTGGCCTTGGCGACCGGGTGGTCCGAGCAGATCTCCACCGCTGCGACGTACATGGCCATCCTCTGCGGCTTCGAATCGGCCACGGAGGCCTTCTGGCAGTACATCTCGGCGGAGTTGAAGCGGGCGACGCTGTCGTTGTACTTCTGCTTCAGCTCGAGGTCGTCGTTGAGCACGTCGGGATACTGTCCAATCATGGTCTCGCAGGCCGTCTTCGCCTCTGTGTACCTGCCCTTGGAGTAGGAGTCGAGGATGAGCTTCCTCATGGTGGCCATGTTGGTCTTGGCCTTCTGGAGCTCCACATCCATGCCGGCGATGCCGTTGTACCCGGAGTAGGTCTCCTTCAGCTGAGCCAGGGATTTCTCGGCCTTTCCGACCTTCCCCTTCTGCATGTTCATGCGGAAGTCGAGGGCCAGCCTGTTGGCCTTCTCCATCCCCTCCTTGAAGTTGAACCCGCACTTGACGCAGATCTGGTTCCTGGACTGCTGGGCGGTGCCGCATGCCGGGCAAACCGTCTTGAAGTTCTTCCCGCACGAGGGGCAGAACACGGTGTTAGGTCCGGCCTGGACCATGTTCCCGCATTCCGGACAGCGAATCATGCTGCTGTCGGCCTCGGAGAAGTTGGCAGCGATCTTCTTCTTGTGGCAGAACTGCTGGAGGATCTCGATGGCCATCTTCGAATCGATGTCCTTGGTGAGATGGGCGTTCAGCAGCTCGTCTATGTACTTCCTGGTCAGCTGGGTGGTGTACTCCTGTTCGATGGTCTCCATCACGGGGACCAGCGCGCGGTTGCATTTCCCGTAGGCGATGAGGGTGGAGAGCTCGGAGTCCGGTTCGAGGACGAGCTTCACGCTCCTCATGGTCTGTATGTACGAGTCCTGCTCCGGCAGGATGTCGGGGCGGACGCTGTTGACTCTCTTGTCACAAATCTCGAAGGCGTTCCTAATCTGGGAGTAGGAGCTCCCGTCGCTGAGCGGAGCCAGGTCGATCTCGAGGTTGGGATGCTGGATCAGGGTGTTCAGCATGTCCATCGGGGTGTAGGCGTCCACCGCCCTGAGTCCCTTGTAAGCGTTGAGGATCTTGTCGCCGGCGGGCTTCGGAGGGTTGCCCTCCTTGATGCCGGCCAGCTTGAGGACGTCGCTCTTGACGACACCCTCCCAGTGGAGCTTCTTGGTGTAGCCGTCGGCGGCGCCGGGCAGCGCGATGTAGGATCCGTCGCTCAGGATGATGCAGTCCATCCTGAGCTTCTGGGCCTTCCCCTTGAGCAGGGCCTGTGCGTCGCTGAACTCCTT
>CAZLMR010000154.1:0-3539 GCA_964560575.1 uncultured Methanomassiliicoccales archaeon
GACGAAGAGGATGCGTGTTCCGGGATATCTCTTCCCGAGGTAGTCGGCCACGGCTCTGCCGGCGTTGCCCATGAGCTCTGTGACGGATGTGCCCAGCGCCTCGGCGTTGGCGTCCATCACCCTGGAATCCAGGGAGCTCATCAAGCGATCACTTCCTCTGGTTGCTCACGAGAATCTCGCCGATCTTGGGGAGCAGCTCGGTCTTGGACATGACGCCCTTCTCGACCTTGACGCATCCGTGTCTGGCGCGGGGCGCCTTGGGGTAGGACATGTCCTCGCGGACCTCGTATTCGAGGTCGAGGATCATCGCGCCCTTGGCTATGATGTCCAGGTCGGGGTGGGACACGCACAGCTCCTTGGGGAGCCTCCTTCCCTCGGACCTGGTGCGGTTGATGTCGAAGTACTCGGGCCAGAGGGTAATCGCTATGTCCGGGTCGTATGCCATGCCACGAACAATCTGTCCCCTCTATTTATTAGTGTGGCTACGTGGCTCAATCCCGTCATCCTATATACGAAATGGAGGATGTTCGGAGCATGGATCCTTTGTTCAGCAAGCTGATGGTCAGGGACATACCGGATGTCCCTCCTGACATAGTCGAGGCATTCGAATCGGGTGAGGTCACGGAGGTCCCCTTCGAGGAGAGGATGCGTTTGCTGACAGATCCATCCATCAGAGGGGAGAATGGGATCGTCGAGTCCATGGACGGTTCGGTACAGGCGGCGGTCTCATGCTTCATGCCAGGTGTCACCCTCGATATGATCTCATGGTGGGCATGGTGGTTCCCCGGGGATTCCGACCGTTTCCGCATCTGGCTTCCCGACAGCAACGTCCGTCTCACCTACGACGAGAAGGATGCGGATTATTTCGAGGCTTCCGAGCAGCCGGAGCTCCGTCCGTTCACCCTCTTCCCGGTGCAGGTGATTGGAGGTCTGCCGATGCCCTTCAGGATCGACCTGTATCCTCAGGAGGAGTTCTTTTCGGAACAGGCTGTGAAAGCCGCAGGGGGCCCGCTGGTGTACTGTGCCAGGCTGGGGACAAAGAAGGGGAAGTTCCTGTACAGCAGATTCGTCTACATGTTCTTCGAGGAGGAAGGAGGCGTAAGGTTCTCCGCCAGGTTCTGGATCGGAACGGGGAACGGCAACAGGTTCCTGAGCATACTTCTCATAAACCGCAGGAGGATGGCGGCGTTCGGGATAAGCTGCTACAGGGAGTACGACTCGCTGCACGGGATACTGCCGGAACTCTATGCGGAATACGGGCCGGACAAGGCACGTGAACCTGAAGAATGAATGTGTAACAGAAGGTGGTGGCCCCGAAGGGCCGAAATGGTTTCGATCTACAGTGATTACTCAAGCAGGACCGCGTTGATTGCGCCATCCTGTCCGGGCCTGGACGTGACGATGGCGTCTCCGATCTCGGTAGTGATGGTTGCCCCTTTGTTCATGATGTTACGCTGAACGTAGTTGGGGTCAGCCGGGTTGGATTTCACAGTCAGAATCTTGACCTTCTTGACTGTGTTGGTCTTCTTGTCGACCACATTGGCGTACTGAGCGCTGAGCATTCCAACCTTGACACTTCCGCCGGCTCCGCGATACTGCTTGAGGCTCTGCTCACCGATCCTAGTGAACTGCTTCTCTCTGCCGATCTCGAATTTCCTCTTGCCCTGGTTGGCGACGAGCCTGCCGCCTGTGGGCTTCCTGTTGGATTTACCCTGCCAAAGTGCCATTGTAATCAGAGCAGGCTAATCTTGGTTCCATATTTAAAGGTTAGGCTTTTGTGAATGGGGGCAGAGGGCTCCCGCGATGTCTGCGGAGCCCGTCCCCCGATGACGATCCATCAGCTTCAGGCCGTGGCGGGGCCGATCATTTCGACCTCGACCTTCCCGTCGACGATGTCGACGACGGCGCAGTAGCCCTCCCGGGCAGGGCCAGGGTTGACGAAGGTGGTGCCGTCGATCACCTTGCATCCGATGGCCTCGTGGATGTGTCCGGAGAGCGCCAGGATCGGATGGTACTCGTCCACGATCCTCTTCACGGCGGGGCTCCCGACGTTGGCTCCGGAGGGGATCTCGTCCAGGATACCGAACGAGGGCACGTGCGTCATGAGGATCATGCCATCGGACGCGTTCTTATTCAGTCCGTCGTAGAGGGCGTCCTCCTCCAGCTCGAACGCGGTGTGGAAGATGGTGATGTTGGATCCGCCGAGGCCGACCAGCCTGTATCCTCCGATGTCCGCGGCCTTGCCGTGCATGTCGACAGCCACATCCCCGATCTTCTGGGGCATGTCCAGAGGGTCGCAGTTCCCGGGGATGACGTAGACCTTCGAGCGGATCTTCGAGATTATCTCGGCGGCCTGCTCGCCGGTACCGAAGTCGGTGACGTCGCCGAGGAACAGAACGAACTCCGCTCCGCTCCTCTCGATCTCCGCGTTGAAACGGTCGATCATGGATGCGTTCTGATGAAGGTCGGTGATGACGAGGAATCTCATGCCACCCGAATCGGCTCCCGCCTACTTCTATCTATCACGAGGTCAGGTGCGTGTGGTGGCTATCGGCCCGTTGTCCAGGAACCCCTCCACTATGAGGTCGTACATGAGTCTCCTGTTCCTCCTGTATGTCGCCATGATCCCCTCCGCCCTGTGGACGCACTCCTCCTCGTAGGGGCTAAGCCCCTCCGTGGACACCGGCAGTGGGTCGTCCGAGTCCGGGTCGGAGTACATGACCGCCCTCACGGCGTCCCTGCATCCGTCCGACATGTACGGCACGGCCTTGTACAGGGAGGAGCATTGGATGGACAGGGAGTCCTGTCTCATGAGGAACTTCCTGGTGACGGGGTCCTCAGAGCGGTCTGCGTTGATCAGCATCTTCTGGGATATGTTGGCGGAGATTATCGCCAGTCCCGCCTCCTCCTCGGCATCGGGCCTCCCGTCGAGGATGTCGCGTATGTTGTGGATCCTCTCCAGACCGATCCTCAGGGATCTGACCGCCAGCTCGATGTTCTCGTCCTTGATGCGGTACGGCAGGACGACGCGGTTGGCAATCGTCCCCACGACTATCCCGGCGACGGTGAATGCGACACGGTCCGTCACCATGGAGGACTCCGGCACGGTCACGGTCATGGACGATACGATCATCACGAGCAGGGTGTAGAAGAACAGCTTGCGGTCGTAGCGGTCATCGTCCAGAAGTATGTAGGCGTAGGCGGCGATCAGTCCGACTGCCATGAGCGCGAGGGTGTTGTCGCCGGAGAGGATGACCGCCGCACCGAACACTAGGGCCCCCAGTACGGTTCCGGTGAAACGCATGACTGACCTCCTCCAGGAGTCCTCCAGGAAGGGGACTATGACTGCGATCACGGTGAACAGCAGCACCTGCGCGTTCTCCCACGCCCAGTACTCCCAAGCGAATGCCACCAGCGCGAAGATGAGGGCCATGCGTACCGCGAACGTGAATCTGGCGGAGTCGCGGCTGGCCTCCTGCTCAACCACCTTGAACAGCGTCGCGATGTCGAAGGACCTCCAGTCGCCGTAGGTGCTGTCA
>CAZLMR010000155.1:0-1792 GCA_964560575.1 uncultured Methanomassiliicoccales archaeon
TCTATGAACATCCTTACCACCTCATCGATGTGAGCTCAGCGTCGTCGAGTTCGTTGGTCTTCCTCATCTTGTACGCGTTGAGCAGGATGGCTATTCCGACAGCAACCTCGGCTGCCGCGACGGAGATAGTCATGACCACGAAGGCCTGTCCCATGATGTCGCCGTTGAAGGCGCCGAACGCGACGAAGTTGATGTTGGCTGCGTTGAGCATGAGCTCGATGCACATGAGCACGACGATTGCGTTGCTCTTGGTGACGACTCCGTAGGCACCGATCACGAACAGGATGGCACCCAGGACGAGGAAGTACTCAATCGGAATCATCGCCCTCGACCTCCTCTCTCGAAATGCACACTCCGCCGATCATGGCACCGAACATCAGCAGGGCCAGCGGGATGAGTACGAGTCCGTACTTCTCGAAGACGGTGTATGCAAGGCTGTTCTCCTTCAGGTCGCCGTTCTCATCGTAGATGGAATCGGGACCGTCGGTGTCGATGTCCGGGTTGTTGATGGGGACATCGCTGCTAGTGTAGTCGTCCCAGTCGACGGTCGCGATGCCGATGACGAGGACGGCCAGGAGGACTACGGAGACTGTCGCTCCGACGATGACCTTCTTGCTGGTCATTCGTCTCCCTCCTTCTTCATGATGTATCTTCTGGTCAACATGATGCTGAACGCGAACAGGATGGTGATAGCACCGACATAGACGAGGATCTGCACCACACCTATGAACTCCGCCTCCAGGAAGAAGTACGTGAATCCGACACAGAGGAACACGAGGGCGAGATAGAACGCACTGTGCATGACCTCTTTCTCGGTGACGACGAAGAGCGCCGCGAGAACCGCAATAGCTGCGAGTATCAGGAATGCGACCAGGTCCAGGTTGGACAGCAGGTAGTCTCCGAAGTCGAAGAGCCCGCCCCAGAACGCGTTCCACAAATCCATGAGCGCTCCCATCAGAGCACCTCCTTGATCTCAAGGGCATCGTTCGGACAGTCGTCCACGCAGTTGCTGCAGCAGATGCACTTGCTGTTGTCGATCTCGGGACGCAGGATGGGCTTCCCGGTCTTCTCGTTGGTGCCTTTCTCGACCATGACGATGGCTCCGACGGGGCAGACCTTGGCGCACTTCTTGCACCCGATGCACTTGCTGTCGGTCAGCTCGGGCCTGTCCAGATCGAACAGGGACACGCGCCTCTCGGGGTTTCCGTTGGCGATGTCGGACGGGAGTGTGACCTCCAGCTTGACCTCCATCCCAGGTGTGGTTCCCTCGTAGTTGAGCCTCCTGGGTCCGTAGAGGAGATCGAATCTCGTGAACTCCGCGATCTCGTACTCGGGCGTGACGGTCATGGCGTCCACAGGACAGTACTCGGCGCAGTATCCGCACATGGCGCACCTGCCCATGTTGACCTGGGGCCTCTTGACGGTCTTTCCCTCGTCGTCGACGGCGTCAACGAGCTTTATGCACGCGGTGGGGCACATGCGGACGCACATGCCGCATCCGACGCACTTGTCGAACCTGAGTCCGGGGCGTCCGCGGTAGTTATCCGGCACCCACTCCTTCTCGTAGGGGTAGAGGACTGTGACGGGCCTGTGTGCGACCGTCTTGCAGAACAGTTTGAAGACGGTCCACGAGGGCTTGACGACCCACAGGCTCTTCGCCAGGTTCTTGGGGTACTTGTCAAGGTATCTAATTGTCATCAGAACACACCTCCGACCTTGAGCAGCAGAACGACTGCAAGGTTGATCACGGACAGGGGCATGAAGACCTTCCATCCGATGTTGAGGATCTGAT
>CAZLMR010000155.1:1802-3537 GCA_964560575.1 uncultured Methanomassiliicoccales archaeon
GATCGGGCCTGACACGGGCCAGGGCAGCCCTGATGAGGATCATCAGGAAGAACACGAACCAGGTCTTCAGCAGGAACACGATCTCGGGTATGGGTCCGTCTCCGATGATGGGCAGGGTCCATCCACCGAGGTACATGATTGTGACCATGGCGCACGCGACGTAGCCTCTGAAGTAGTCGGCCAGCATGATGAGACCCCACTTCATTCCAGCGTACTCTGTCTGCCATCCCTCGACCAGCTCGGCCTCTGCCTCGGCGATATCGAAGGGCAGACGCTCGGACTCCGCGGTGGCGCAGAAGAAGAACGTGATGAAACCGATGATCTGGGGTATGAAGAACCAGACTGTGTCGTTCTGTGCGTAGACGATGTCACCGATGTTGAAGCTGCCGGCGAGGAGCGCGGTGGTGGCGATCATGATGAGCATGGGGACCTCGTACGAGATCATCAGCTCGGCCGCCCTCATTCCTCCGATCAGGGCGTATTTGTTGTTCTGGGCCCATCCCGATACCAGGATAAAGAACGGCGCCAGAGCGAAGAACGCCATGATGATCAGCAGACCGGTGTCGTAGTCGACGACGTACCACCTGGCGGACAGGGGCACCATGCACGCCACGAGGACGGACACACCGATGACCAGGGACACGGTCCACATGTAGGTCATCTTGTCGACCTTTCCGGGGATTGTGTTCTCCTTCATGAAGGTCTTCAGACCGTCAGCGACGCACTGAAGGAATCCCTTCATTCCGACCATTGTTCCCCTTCTGTCCATCATCCTTCCGAGGCACTTACGCTCCATCCACAGGGATATGAGTGTGCACACGAACACCACGATGAACACGACCAGCATGAACAGGATCAGCGCGAACAGGGTGCTCGCGGCCTCACCGATCAGCCAGGTGGAGACGCCGTTGTCGGGGAAGATCAGGTTGAGGAGCCATGCGATGGTGCCTCCGATGATCTCCCACAGCCTGTAACAGATAGCGTAGGGCAGGTTGTAGGTGTCGAACGGGTAGTAGGCGTTGTCCATCAGGCCCAGTTCGCCGAAGTTGATGAAGTTGAGCAGGCTGTTGTATTCGACTACCAAGTTCATCACCTGTCGGTCTCACCCAGGCACATGTCGATCTGGGCGAGGATGGCCGGAACATCGGCGATCCTGCATCCCTGGCACATGACCTTGGATGTGGATACGTTCGTAAAGATCGGACTGCGGACCTTGAGCCTGTAGGGCTTGTCGGTTCCGTCGGAGACCAGGTACATCAGGGACTCTCCGCGGGGATCCTCCATCCTCATGAAGGCGGTTCCGGCGGGGACCTTGGTGGGGGTCTTGATCCTGTAGGGGGCGTTCTTTCCGAGGGCCCTGATCTTCTGGACCGCCTGCCTGATGATGTCGCAGGACTGGAACATCTCCTCGATACGGATCATGTACCTTGCGTAGGAGTCTCCCTCGGTCAGGACGGGGACCTCGAAGTCCACCTTGTCGTAGTTGTCGTACGGGTCGTCGCGACGGATGTCGAAGTCGACTCCGCATCCCCTCATTGCGGGACCGGTCATACCGATGTTCGCGCACTGCTCGCGGGTGAGGTAGCTGACGCCCTTCATCCTGGAGACGATGATGGAGCTGTCGTCCATCAGCGCGATGATGTCCCACATGGCCTTCTCGAAGCGGTCCACGGTGCGGAGGATGTCCCTGTCGAACAGCTCGGTCAGGTCGTTCCTGACTCCGCCGATACGCGGG
>CAZLMR010000156.1:0-3516 GCA_964560575.1 uncultured Methanomassiliicoccales archaeon
GCCCCTGTCTGCAAGATCCAACGATGCCTGGATTCCTGCGATTCCTCCACCAATAACCAATGCCGATTTTGTCAAATCATTGCCTCCGTATACCAATTGGTGAATTGGAATGGACAGAGCATCATCTGATTGGTATATTAATGCCTACCAAGCAATGTATTAATATGATTATGTCTTTTTGTAAACGATTTTGTTCTTCATCAGGTTTTTCAATCTACAAAAAATTTTTAGGGTCATCTAAAACCATATAGCCAGCACAACACAATTTCTATGAAATTTGTATTATCTTCACGGATAATGCAACAAGTGAATCTGTGGATTCTGTGAAAATGCTTCGTAACCATACGAAGTATTTTTGAGGATGGCTGAAAAAGTCGGTATATAAAGGCTTTTGGTGTTACCATTCTTAAACTCCGATATGCTGGCTATTTCCGAGAGGCTGGATGTTCATCCATCCATCACGGAATCCGTGGAAAGGCTCCGAATTCCGTAGTAAAGTTCCGTTGACATCCCGCAAGGATCGCGATTCCGAACGATTTACCCGAAAAGTATCGGCTATGGATTTTTTAGGGAGGCTTAACACATCCCGCCTCCGGCCCCGGAAACGGTTATATCGGACCCGGCACTCCCGCTGGCATGGTCGTCAAGTCTGAACGCGGCAGGAGGCGCTACGTCTTCTTCGAGGTCCCAGAGGGGACCCGCCGTGACGACGTGTCCGCGGCGTTGGACGGGATCCAGAGCGTGAAGGTCATCACATGCGCCGGCGGCGAGGCGGTCGTCAGGTGCTCTCCGGCCGAACGTGCCGATGTGGCCGCCAGGATGGGGTCTGCGTTCGACGGATGCAGGTCGGTGAGGACTTCCGGGACGCTCCGCGGACTCAGGGACAGGTACCCGTCGCTGAGGGTCCCCCAGAAGAGGAAGAGGCGATCGGGGCTCCGAAACACGCTACGCCAAATCTTTATAGGGCGCGCCTTATCACGACGCGGTAAGATTAAGGAGCGCGCATTATGCAACCCGGACAGATGGCTTATGACAGGGGAAGCACAGTTTTCTCCCCTGACGGAAGATTGTTCCAAGTCGAGTACGCCCGTGAGGCCGTGAAGAAAGGATCCACGACCATCGGGCTGAAGTACAAGGACGGAGTGGCGCTTATCGTGGACAGGAGGTCGTCCAGCAAGCTGCTGGAGCCCAGGTCCACCGAGAAGATCCACGAGATCGATGACTTCATCGGATGCGCGACGTCCGGACTCGTTGCCGACGCAAGGATCCTCGTCGATGAGGCGAGGAAGAACGCGCAGGTCCACAGGGTCAACTACGGCGAGAACATCGGAGTCGAGATGCTCGTGAAGAAGGTCTGCGACTACAAGCAGAACTTCACCCAGTACGGCGGGGTCCGCCCCTTCGGAACCGCCCTCCTGGTCGCCGGTACCGACGACCTCGGTGCTCATCTCTTCGAGACCGACCCCTCCGGAGCCCTCGTCGCATACAAGGCCACCGGCATCGGCAGCGGCCGCCCCGCTGTCATGGAGATGTTCGAGAAGGAGTACAAGGACGACATGACCTTCGATGAGGCGGCTGCCCTCGGACTCAAGGCGCTCGAGGCCGCGATCGAGGACAAACCCAAGGCGGAATCCGTGGAGATCGGTGTTGCCGAGGTCGGTAGGAAGTTCAGGAGACTCTCCGAGGAGGAGATCTCCGCCCTCATCGACAAGATGTGAAGGTGGAAGGATGGTCGATCTCGACGACGCGATCGTCGCCAGACTGGAATCCCACGGCGAGACCTTCGAGATACTGCTCGACCCCAAGGTCTTCGACCTGGTCAAGCAGGGCAAGAAGTTCGACATAATCGACTACATGGCCGTGGAGGACGTCTTCAAGAACGCCAGCAAGGGCACCAGGCCCCCGGAGGACAAGATCAAGGAGGCCTTCGGGACCGAGGACATCGCGGAGATAGCTGCGAAGATAGTCGAGAAGGGCGAGATACAGATCACAGCCGAGCAGCGCAAGGAGATGCTCGAGGCGAAGAAGCAGCAGGTGATCACCTACATCGCCGCCAACGCCATCAACCCCCAGACCCACACACCCCACCCCCCTCTGAGGATACAGCTGGCCCTCGAGGAGGCGAAGTTCCACGTGGACCCGTTCAAACCCCTGGAGAAGGAGATCGACGAGGCCATGAAGCTGCTGCGCCCCCTCCTGCCGATAAGGTTCGAGAAGAGCCGCATAGCCATCAAGCTGAACGGCACCGACTACGGCCGCTGCTACGACGACATCATCCACTACGGACTGGTGGAGAGGGAGGAGTGGACCGCCGACGGATCATGGATCGGACTCATGGAGATCCCCGCCGGACTCATCACCGAGATAACGGACAAGCTCAAGCACAAGACCAAGGGCACTGCGTCCGTGAAGCTCGTGAGCTGAATCATAACATTGGAAGTAAGTGATTGAAATGGAGAGAAGAAACGCCAGACAGACGCGCGAGATCGTCGTGCCGGGCGAGGTGCTCGACGGAACCGGGATGAAGCCCGGCGAGAACGCCTACGTCCTCGACGGCAAGGTGCGCGCCAGCGTCATGGGGGTCCGCAACGTGTTCCAGAACACCGTGGGCGTCATCCCCCTCAGGGGCTGCTACATGCCCAAATCCGGTGACACCGTCATCGGAGTGATCGTGGACATCGGGCCCTCCAACTGGCTTGTCGACATCGGGGCGCCCTATCCCGCACCCCTGCATGTGAACGAGGTCCCCTGGAAGGTCGAATTCGGGGACACGTCCCGCTACCTCAACATGGGCAACGTCGTGCTGATCAAGGTGCTGTCCGTGGATGAGAGCAAGAAGATCCAGGTGACCATGAAGGACTCGGGCCTCAGGAGGCTCGAGGGTGGAAGGCTCGTCAAGATCCCCCACTCCAAGGTGTCCAGGGTCATCGGCAAGAGCGGTTCCATGATCTCGATGCTGAAGAACATGACCGACTGCCGCATCACCGTGGGTCAGAACGGACTCATATGGATCGACGGCGACGACGAGAACGCCGACGTGGCCGTGCAGGCCGTCAAAATGATCGAGGCCAAGGCCCAGGCCGGCAACCTTACAGACAGGGTCAAAGAATTCATCGAGAGCAAGCTCCCCCAGAGCGAAGAGTACGATGACGAAGATGATGAGGGGGAGGAGTGACAATGAGCGGACATACTGACATGGTATTGGTAGATGAGAACGGCATGCGCATCGACGGGAGGACCGAAGAGCAGCACAGGCCGATCAAGATCGAGGCTGGGGTCCTGAGCAACGCTGACGGATCCGCCTATGTGGAAATCGGTAAGAACAAGGTCCTTGCGGCCGTCTACGGACCCAGGGAGTGCCACCCCAGGCACCTGCAGAACCCCCAGAAGGCCATCGTGCAGTGCAAGTACAACATGCAGGCCTTCTCCGTCAGCGACAGGAAGAGGCCCGGACCCGACAGGAGGTCCATCGAGATCTCCAAGATCATCTCCGAGGCTCTGGAGAGGGTCGTCCTG
>CAZLMR010000157.1:0-3513 GCA_964560575.1 uncultured Methanomassiliicoccales archaeon
GTCAGGGACGTATCCATGATCAGGAGGCTCGCCCTTTGCAAGCCCTCCTCCACCACGCCTCTGGAGACGGCGACCTTCGCGGTCATCGTTGCCGCGGACCCCAGGGTCTGCGATGTCTGGATCGAGGATGCGTCCATCGCAACCATAATGATCCAGCTGGAGGCGGAGGATCTTGGTCTCGGGAGCTGCTGGGTTCAGGTCAGGCTCAGGGATTCAGACTCAGGAACCGCCGAGGAGTTCGTCATCCGCGAGGCGGGGCTGGACCTGGAGTGGAAGGTCCTGTCGATCGTGGCGATCGGCAGAAGGGCATGAACGGTTTGCAACTCCTGCCTCTGGACCCATCGGTCGAGGGGAGGGCCAGGGAGCTCTACCTCTCCGCCTTCCCCGAGAAGGAGCGCATACCGTTCGACACCCTTCTCCGGATGGCGGAGGGCCCCGACTGCAGGTTCCTCTGGATCTCCGTTGACGGGAGGTTCTCGGGTCTGGCGTATCTCGTGGAGTCTGAGCATCTGGTCTTCCTCCTGTACCTTGCAGTGTCCCCCGGATCCCGCTGCTCCGGACTGGGCTCGGATGCGATATGGCTCATCAAGTGCGGGTGCGAGGGCAGGAGGCTATTCCTGAACATCGAACCCACGGACGAACCGGCCGAGAACATCGGTCAGAGGCTCCGCAGGACCCGCTTCTACGAGCGCAACGGTTTCTCACCTCAGTGTACGTACAATACTCCGGACGGCGTCAGGTACACCCTCCTGAGCTGGGGCGGTCCAGTGACGCCGGAGGAGGCCTCCGACTTCTACGGGACCCATATGTCCCTGGTCTCGGAGTAAACAACGTTAAATCCTATTCTTGCGATGTCGTTCCGCCGTGTCCGACGCGGAGGGGATAATCACTTGATCAAGACGACATTCGACATCGGGGAAGTGGCTGATGCGGTATCGTACTGGATACCCAGTTTCCGTTGCGGTGATGCCACGCAGAACGTCTCCGCCGGCGATCACGCGGAGTACAGGCTCAGATGCACCCGCAACGAGCTCATAGATGATTTCGACGTGGTCGTGGAGGCTGTCTCCGGTTCGGAGGCCAGGGTCATTGTCACTGGAATGGACGGGAGGTCTGCCGAGAGGATGATGCCGCTGGGGGACGAAGGAACGCTTGGATCCATACACGGGCCGATGGTGCCGATGGCCGTCGAGGAGCTTCCGACCAGGGATGGCGGCATGGAGTACACCGTGAGCCTGTTCACCGGCAAGAGGTCCAGCATGGCCTGGATGAGGGACGGTGTGGCCTACAGAACGATCCACGACCACGGGGGGTTCAGGCTCTGCTTCGATCTCAGGGGGAACTCTATTCTTTGATCAATTGGAGCAATCCTGCCATGTTCGGAATGAAGCAGGCGATGCCGTCTTCATACACATAATTACTGTCGGTCAAAAGAGCAGTGTGACAACGACTGTCTCTATTCCTTCATAGCAGTCTGTCATATGTTTGGGTCTCGGCTCTTCTATGAGATTTCATAGTGTTGGCTATATTAATAAACACGAATCCGCGTTTTAATTTCGATGAATGTTACACGAATCCGCGATTTGTTAAGCGGAGGAAATCATTCCCATCTTCTGTACAGGCCGTGGTCCACGCCTATCTGGTCAAGACATCTGCCGACGACGATGTCCACGATGTCCTCTACGGTCTTGGGTCTGGGATAGAAACCGGGGTTCGCGTCGACGATCCTCACCCCTAGCCTGGCAAGCTTCAACTCGTTCTCCAGCATTATCGCGCTCTTCGGGGTCTCCCTCACCAGGAGGATCAGCTTCCTGTCCTCCTTGAGGCAGACGCTCACAGCTCTGGAGATCAGCGTGTCGGCGATGCCATTGGCGAATTTGGCGACGGATGATTCGCTGCAGGGTGCGACGAACATCGCGTCGTATATGAAGCTCCCCGATGCGATGGAGGCGAACATCTGGTCGTCGTCGAAGACCTGGTCGGCCATGGCCTCCACCTGCTCCGCTGTGTAGTCGGTCTCGGCGGGTATGATCTCCTTGGCGGTCTTGGAGATGACCAGGATCCTCTCGCCCTCGAGCTCCTGGAGCAACCTGATGCCGTAGATGGCGCCTGACGCGCCGGTGATAGCGACGACGTATCTCACAAGCCGTATTATCGTGACTCGGTAGAAAATGGTTCGGATGGAAATGGGATGAAATAACAAGATTGTATGAGGTTGGATTCCTTTTCCTATCAATATGACAGATAACAATAGGGCCATCATATAGTATAACAAACGTCCTGAGCATCATATTCATACTCACGTAGCTGTCCATCGATTCCGTCTCTCCGTCATCCAAAGGATGGACGGGGCATCATCACGGTTTTCACACTTGCAGACTGAAAGACGTGAATAGAATCATACGTTCCATCAATGAACATGGGGCGGAAGGATACGATGGCGTGGTCAACATCCTGAGAATGCGCACCCACTACCAGGGCATCCTTCCGGCATTCTTGTTCCGATTACGGATACCTGAATCCAGATGGGCAACAGATGGCTTCCCTAACGGATGCCCGGTCAGTCCATCGCGGAGGTGATGGCGATCTCGGCGATGTCCATGGAGTACTCTGCTACCCTCTTGACGCTTCCCGAGATGAGCTCCGCGGCCATGGCGGTCTTCTCATCCACGGTGCCGTCCAGGTCTCCGATCTCCTTGGACCTCTCGACCAGCTTCTCGCCGCGTTCGATGCACTTGTTGGCAGTCTCCATGTTCCTGTTGGACCATGTACCGACAGAATCAGTGAACAAGGTGACGACATCCCTGCCTGTGGACAGGATCCTGTCGTCGACCTCCGTCGGCTTCGCCTCGATGATCGGCTTGAGGTTGGATGCCAGGAGCACCGCGTGGTCCCCGATCCTCTCGATGGACCTGCTGACGCTTCCGCAGCGTGTGATCTCACAGAGGTCCATACCCATCCTGCGGGAGATGGTGATGTCCTTCTGGTGGATGTTCACCTGACGGGAGATGAGCCAGTCCAGCCTGTCGACCTCCCTGTCCCTGTCGCTCATGCCGTCGATTATCCTGGGGTCCTTCTGCTCGAGGGCGTCGAGGACGTCGTTGAGCATGTTCCTGACAAGGACCTTCATCCTCTCGACGGACTTGGCGGGTTTGATCTCCCCCTGGTCCATCAAGTCCTTAATGACGATGCTGTTCTCGCTCTCCTCGAGGATCTCCAGGCCAATGGCGGTCTGGGTAAACGAAGATGCGGTGCTCGCGACCATGCTCGAGAGTTCTCCGTCGGAACGGAGCTCGATCACGTCATGTCCGGCGATATAAGTGCCGACAAGCTGCCTGTAGAGATAGTCGCGGTCGGTGATGTCGTCAGCATCGATGATCTTGGTGGACCCGGCGATGGCCGCCTGCTCTCCACCAGGATAGATCACCATGCTCCCGTCGGGCTGCGGCTGGAGCCCGACAGTGTCATTCTTCTTCAGGCCCACGGAATCGGCCCAATCTTTCGGGAGTGTGA
>CAZLMR010000158.1:0-3508 GCA_964560575.1 uncultured Methanomassiliicoccales archaeon
TGCGATCTACTCCGATACCGACTCGGTCTTCATGCAGTCCCCCGAGCACAACCTGGAGGGGTCCGTGGAGTTCGGCAACAGGATGGCGGACAAGTACTCCCGCGATGGCGGGACGTTGGAGTTCGAGAAGATCCTGGAGCCCATGTTCACCCATGGCATGAAAAAGAGGTACGTCGGCAGGATCGTGTGGCCCGAGGCGCAGGACGAGCTCCTGGTCAGAGGATATGAGATACGCCGCTCGGACTCGTTCGACCTGCAGAGCAGACTGCTGACAGAGCTCTTCGACAAGATCCTGGACGAGAAGAACGACGAGGCCCTGGCGCTGGTCAAGTCCACGGTGCAGGAGGTCCTCGCTGGGAAGGTCGACCCGTCCGAGCTCGTCATCTCCCGCACGTGCAAGGGACTGGACGCGTACGAGAATCCGGACCGGATGGCCAACGTGCAGGCCGCGAAGAAGCTCATCGAGAAGGGGTACGAGTTCATACCCGGGATGAAGGTGTCATGGATCGTCACCGACGGCAACTCGGCACCGCAGAAGGTGGAGCCCTACATCAGTGGCACCCCGTTCACGGCGAAACCGGACTACAAGTACTACGCGGAACGCCTGGCACAGATGGCATCCAGGATAACAGAGGTGTTCGGATGGAACGAGAAGGACCTCATGCTCGGTAGCCAGCAGGCCACGCTCTTCAGCGGAGCCTTCAGAACATCCGACGAGGGGCCGAAGAAGATAGACGCCCCGGGCAAGCCCAAGCCGAAGTCCAAGGTCAGGAGCCTGGACGAGTTCTTCTGACGACATCCATCATGGGATGCAGGGTCCCGCCCATCATGCGCAGTACCGCATCGGCCATCGTCTCCGGCGACTCCGCCATGCCGCGGTCGAACCACAGACGGAACCACCCCATTATCCCGTCGAGATGGTACTCCCTCCTGTACATCGAATCCATATCGTCCGGATCCGCCGGGAAGTACGGCCTCATCACCGGAAGCAGCATGTGCGTGAGCCCTCCGGAATGCAGTATGAGGAGAGCCTCCCTCTCGCGGTAGAACGTCCCGAACATCGTGCGGATGTATTCCTCCACCGACCCCCATCCGCCGTCGTGGGCCCCTGCGGATTGCCTGAAATCCTCCATCACCGACCGGTAGATGTACGACACGACATCGTCGATGGAACCGAACCGACGGTAGAACGAGGTACGGTTAACACCCGCCTCGCGTGAGAGCCCCGCCACTGTGACCTCGTCGAGACCCTCGTCGCGGACGAGCCTGATGAGCGCGGCCGCGAATGCATCGGAGAGGTCGTCCCTCTCGAACCGAGACACTTCCATGATATCTGTCTCAGATTAGGGTCGATGAAGGATAACACTTTATCCCTGTGGCCTGCCGTCGTCGCATCATGGACGGATTCAGACCGATCAGGCGCGATGACAGGGACCTCGGTGAAGATGCGGCGATGGAGATCCTCAGGAACGGATACAGCGGGACCCTCTGCGTGATGGGTGCCGACGGATACCCGTACGGAGTGCCGATGAACTACATCCTCGCGGGGAACGAGATCCTGTTCCATTGCTCGTCACAGGCGGGACATCTGCTGGAGTCCATCGGCGACGGCTGCAGGGCATGCTTCACGGTGTCCGAGCGCCTGGAGGGAGTGAGATCCAGGAGCGCGATCGCTTTCGGCGACGTCAGGGTCGATGACACCCGGCTCGCGGAGGCCCTGAACGGGATCGTCGACAAGTACGTCCCGGAACCGGGACGCGAGGGCGCGAGGATGGGCATTCCGCAGGCATCCGGCAGGGCGGTCGCACTGGTGATGGGGATCGCGCATGCCAGTGCGAAGGTCGTGGACAAGCCCGCCGGCAGATGACGTCGATCGGCACATGGGTCGTGGATATTCCCCTTCGCTATTCGGAACCATGCGTCTATGGCATGCCCTGGAGTTGACTTTAAATAAAAAAATCCTGAATCGGGAGATTGCAGGCATCCCATGTCGACCAAACAGTGGCTCCCGTTGATAGCCCTCGTAATCTGCGTGTTCATCGTCAACATGTCCGAGTTCGTTCCCATCGGACTCCTGACGGACATAGCCACGGACTTCGACACCAGCGAATCCACCGCCGGACTTCTGATATCCATCTACGCCTGGGCGGTCGCCATCCTGTCACTCCCGATAATGCTGGCCCTCAGGAAGATGGAGTTCCGCAGGATGCTGCTCATGTGCATCGCGCTCTTCGTGGTTTTCCAGATAATGTCGGGAATCTCCAGCAGCTATGGGATGCTCATGGTCTCTCGTATCGGCGTGGCCGTCGCACATTCCATATTCTGGTCCATAGCCACGCCCATGGCCGTCCGTATCGTCCCTGCGCACCTGCAGAAGCTCGCCATCAGCTCCGTCGCCACGGGCACATCGGTGGCCATGATCGTCGGTCTGCCCCTCGGAAGGGTCATCGGACTCGCCCTCGGATGGAGGATGACGTTCATCGTCATCGCGATTGTGTCCATAGTGGCGCTGATCCTCCTGATCCTCGTGTTCCCGAGGCTGGACAATCCAGGGACGTTCACGCTCAGGAAGCTCCCGGACCTGTTCCGCAACAAGGTCCTGGTCGGGATCTACATCATGCTGGCGATATACGTCACCGGGTACTACACGGGTTACAGCTACATCGAGCCATTCATGTACCAGATCGCCGGGATGTCCGACACGATGGTCACCGTGGTCCTGACCGTGTTCGGACTGGCGGGCATCGTCGGCAGCATACTGTTCACCAAGTTCTACGACAGGACCAGGTTCCGGTTCATGATCGCCGCCCTCCTCGGAGCGGCGGTCTGCCTGCTGCTCCTGAGGCCTTCCGTGGTCTCGCTCGCCACGGTCCTCCTGGTGTGCGCCCTCTGGGGCCTCTTCGCCACATCGTTCAACGTCACGTTCCAGAACGAGACCCTCCGCGCATCACCGTCCGATGCCACCGCCATATCGATGTCGCTGTTCTCCGGGATCTTCAACGTCGGCATCGCCATGGGATCCATCATAGGCGGATGGGTCACCGACGGGCCAGGGGTCGGCGAGATCGGATATGTCGGCGCGGCCTTCGTCATCGTCGCCGTCATCATCACGGCGGCATACATCATACCGAGGATGCGGGAACGCGAGAACCCCCGGCTCCAGGCATGACCGCCTCGGAACAGAGTTTAAATACGATACTCCCGTGCACCGACATGTGCTCCGCTTAGGAGCGCGAACGGAAATGTGCCCGCATGGGTGAATCCGTAAAGGTGATACAAATGAGCGAAGAGACTCAGGAGACACGCCCGGTCAACGGGAAGAGCATGTACAGCTACATCGCCGACGCTTGGAACGTCCCCTCCAAATCCTACGTCAAGGACCTCAACTACGAGCGCAGGATCCAGTGGAGGAAGGAGGAGAACTTCTGTCGCATCGAGAGGCCCACCCGCCTCGACAGGGCAAGGGCTCTCGGATACAAGGCCAAGCAGGGCTACGTCGTCGTCAGGG
>CAZLMR010000159.1:0-3457 GCA_964560575.1 uncultured Methanomassiliicoccales archaeon
GGGCGAGAAGGCAAGGGTCCAGCAGATCGACTCTGCCAAGGAGGAGATCACGGTCGAGCTCATCGAGGCCATGGTCCCCATTCCGGTCACCGTCAAGGGTGACAGCGTCAGGGTCATCGAAAAGGAGAGATGAACAATGGTAGATACTGTTGAGGCATTGGTTGATGGAGGCAGGGCCTCCGCAGGTCCGCCCCTGGGTCCCGCACTGGGACCCAAAGGCGTCAACATCGGTCAGGTTATCGCCAAGATCAACGAGAAGACAAAGGCGTTCGAGGGAATGAAGGTCCCCGTCAAGGTCCTCATCAACGACGACAAGACCTTCGACATCAAGGTCGGAACCCCTCCGATGTCCGCACTCATCAAGGGCGAGCTTGGAGTCGAGTCCGGAGCCCACAACGCCAAGACCGAGAAGGTCGGAAACCTGACTCTCGAGCAGGCCAAGAAGATCGCCACCATGAAGCAGGACGATCTCCTCGGAGCCGACCTGAAGGCGAAGGTCCTGGAGGTCGCAGGCAACTGCGTCTCCGTCGGAGTCACCATCGACGGAAAGAACCCCAAGGACTTCACCAAGGCGGTCAAGGCCGGCGAGTACGACGACCAGTTCTGATTAAACTTCAACGGGGAGGGGAACCTCCCCATAACTTCATTCTTCCAGCACATCCAACCTGTCAGTCAGGCTTTGAACGATTCCGCATCCCATTCGCCCAGTTGCGACGGCTCGATGAAGTTCATGACATCATCCCTCGCGGAATCCCAGTCGAGGGTATCGAACCTGTCCTTCAGCAGACATACCAGCGTGTCGCGGTCGAGCTTCTCCGTATGTGTGCATTTCTTGTCAAGACGGGATTCGAGGCATCCGAGATCCAGGGGGACGCCGTGCTCCACATACCATCTGAAGTCGTAGAAATCCCTGCCCTTCACCCTGTTGCCCCAGTGGCGGCAGAGGACCGCCGCGGTCTTTCCCGAGAACAGGACCGGCAGGGGTTCTGTTCTGACCTCATATTCCAGGGGCGATGTCCTGAACACAATCTCGTTGCGGGAGCCGACCGGCGGGTCCAGGTCGACATCTATCTTCACAGTCACCAGTTCCTGAGAGTGGGCGTCAGCAATCACCGACCGTGAAAATCCCGCGCATCCAGTGCCTGTCTTAGATTCATCTTGATCCTAGCCGAGAACACCGCCACCTCTCCCTTCGGTGGACGGACCTTGAAGGAGGGTTCGAAGCCGATGTTCTTCAATCCGGCGCAGGCCTTTTCGATGTACGGTTCGAGATCGAATCCGTAGTCTCTCTCGATTAGAGAGAAATCCAAGTCCTCGGAGAACCTGTCCAACCCATGCAATATGCGAAGACAAGTGCCCCCATGGAAAACAGCCACGTCTGAGAACCCGTTCTTTGACAGCTCACACAGGATCGCCTCCTGGGCCCCTTCCCTGAGACGGTTCACGGCCACATCCAGATTGTTCACGCCGTCTGGTCGGAGCAGCATTCTGACATCCTGATTCACGCGAATTCCTCCAGATAGTATCCGAGGGACTTCACCGTCGTGGAATGGTAGAGAGCGCTGTATTCGAGCACGGTTTTGGCATCAAGCCCCATTATGGCATCCTCGTCGAAGCGGAGATCCTCGAACATCAGAGTCTCGAGTCCCTTCTTCGACCGGGTCGGTGGCATCTTCGAGAGCATGTCGCAGACGGCTTTGACCGCAGATGCTATGGGATATCTGCGATCGCCCTCGCCCCAGTACTCTATCCCTACAGGGAACGCCTCTTCGGGAATGTCGTAGTACACGAATGTTCCAAGCACATTGCTCTATGTCCTGGTCTTGCGCTTGCCGAACGTGGCATTGGTCACTCTCACCACGCGTTCAGGGATTATGCTGTGCCTCATCAGGGCGTACTCGAACGATATGTACGATGGTTCACAGATGCGACTTGCCACAAGGTAGGGTGGGGTCTCAGGATCTGTCTCGTAGAGGCCGCGTCTCAGTCTGACAACCTCTCCGTTCTCGACCATTCGGCCCAGTTTGCATGCCGGACTTGAATATGTATCCGACAGTTGATCTATAATCAGTTCTCCTTCGACAATCATGATAGCTACATCAATTTTAACGATTTAAAATGATAGGAGAAAATAGACATGTAATATAGAGATTGTATATAGAAATCAAAGGCTAAATAATCATTATTTCGGTGCCAGGGTGGGGAACTGCAGGTCATTCAGAAACGATCAGGCCCCAGACCATGCGGCCTTCTGTGCTTAATACTCGGAAGGACGATATGTCTTCTGAGCCTCGTATTGCGGGACTCGATGAGAAGGGTGATGCAATGGAAAGAAACGAGCTGAGGATGATGTTCTTCGCCGCGCTGGGAATCATGGCATCGATATTGGAGTCCGTCTCCTTATTCGTCTACGTGTTCGCCGGAGAGGACTTGTACAGTATGGCCGTCCTCCTATTCGCGCTGATGATCCTCATCTCCGTTGTGGGCATGGTCTGGAACGTTTTCGTGAGACCACGGTTCGACGGTGAGTGAATCCCTCCAAAAGCCCCTCGAGGGGCCTTTTCCCCATATGTTACCTTTAAATACTACCCCCTTATTAGCCCTCATTACTTGTAGGAGAGTCACTAGACTCGCATGCACTACGAGGAGGAATTGTATTGGCAGAAAAACCAACCGTAATGGCTGTGCAGAAGGCACTCGAGAGTGCGAAGAAGCGCAATTTTACTGAGACGGTTGAGTTGGCCATCAATCTCAAAGATGTCGATCTGACCATCCCCAAGAACCGTATCACCGAGGATATCATCCTCCCGAACGGACGCGGGAAGGCAGTGAAGATCTGCGTGATTGGTGGTGGCGAACTTGCCTTGAAAGCCAAAGACGTGGCCGACACCGTGATCACCCCCGAGGAACTCGGAGCGATCGCGGACGACAAGAAACAGGCTAAGAAGATCGCGAACAACACCGATTACTTCATCGCCGAGGCGCCCCTGATGGCCGTCGTCGGTAAGAGGCTCGGTACCGTTCTCGGTCCTCGCGGAAAGATGCCGAAGCCCATCGCCCCCGGAGCTGATCCGGCCGCGATGATCGACAGCCTCCGCAAGTCTGTGACCATCAGGACGAAAGACAGGAAGACCTTCCACGCCCCCGTCGGGACCGTGGACATGAGCGCCGAGGAGATCGCCGACAACGTCGAGCTGATCCTGAAGCGTGTCGAGTCTCACCTGGAGAAGGGAAGGCACAACATTGCCTCCGCCTACGTCAAGACCACCATGGGCCCCTCGGAGAGGGTGTTGTAAGGAGGTTAAAAGATGGCACACGTCGCAGCTTGGAAGAAGGACATGGTAAGCGAGCTGGTACAGGACATGCGCGAGTACCCCGTCGTCGCTATCGTCGACATGGAGGGTATCCCCGGTCAGCAGGTCCAGTCTATGAGGGCCGGACTCAGGGCTCACGCCAA
>CAZLMR010000160.1:0-3408 GCA_964560575.1 uncultured Methanomassiliicoccales archaeon
GGACCATCTCGTCCGGGACTGTGTCGACGATCTTCGATGCAGCGGCGTCCAGGGCGTCCAGAACCTGGAACTTGTCGGTGTCGCCCTTGAGCCTGACCATCGTGTTGACGACGACGTCGCCCTTGCCGATGGCGTACTGGGTGGCGATGGACTCCTGGATGAGCTCCCTGGACTTCAGCACGGCGTTCACGATGTCGAGGCCCTTGGCCATGTTGGCGGTGATGAACGAGGACAGGACGCATCCGCTCCCGTGCCCTGATTTCCTCAGACGGGGGTATTCCATTTTCGTGAACTCCGAGGACAGATACAGGTAGTCCGTGACGACGGGGGTGTTGAAGTGGCCGCCTTTCATCAGGACGGACGAACCCTGCTTCCCGATGAGCTCGCATGCCAGCATGAGGTCGTCGCGGGTCTTGATCTTCATCTTGGCCAGTACCTCCGCCTCGTGCTTGTTGGGAGTCACGAGTTCGCAGATCGGCAGGAGCTTCTTCTTCAGGGCTGACGCGAAGCCGTCCTCGGTGAGGGAGGCCCCCGTCCCTGAGATCATGACAGGGTCGACGATCAGGGGCATGTCGTGGTCCTCCAGTATGTCGGCCACCGTTCCCACGATCTCAGCGCTGTAGAGCATACCTGTCTTGACCGCCTTGATGTCGCAGTCCTTGAGCACGGCCTCCAGCTGTGCCTTGATGAACTCCTCCGGTATGGGGAGGATGCCGTTCACACCGCATGTGTTCTGGGCGGTGACGGCTGTGATAACTGAAGCGGCGTGGACCCCGACGACGGACATGGCCTTCACGTCGGCCTGGATGCCCGCGCCTCCGATGGAGTCGGAACCCGCCACTGTGAGTGCGGTTCTCATGTATGCGGATGATGGCATATTACTATTAAAGGGATATTCAGAGACACCTAAACGTTAAATAATGAGCCATTTATCAGCTGGGACGATGAAGGTCTACAGCACGCACTTCATTCTCAAAGGAAAATCCGACTACAAGGACCTGGCCCCTGTGTTCCCCGACATCCTCAAGATGTTCCTGGAGGAGATCGGTCAGACACCGGAAGAGGAGGAGATCCTGCAGATGCTGATAGAGCTCAACATGATGGACCTGGAGAGGAACCGCAAGCCCGAGGGATACAACCGCAAGGGAAAGGTTCGCCTCGTCTTCCCCATGGACAGGAAAGAGTTCTACCTCAAGACCTACACCAAGAGCACCGACCTGTCCCACATCGCCGACAACATCAGCAACATGCTGACCGCCGCTGGCATCAGCTTCACCGTGAAGCAGAACGACAACGTCGAGTTCGACTGAACGCCATCCTGCCAGATCATCCCGGTCACGTTCCCGGGGCGATCCGAGGTAATAGCAAATCGTCGGGCGTTCGCCTTCGTACTGTGCTGTTGAAAAAATCGGGATCGGGGGATGTCCCCCGATTGAAGTTTCATTCGACGAGCGCCTTCCAGCACCCTTCGATCAGCTGGCTCTCCTGTCTGATGACCTCGTCCCTGAGCATGATCTGCTCGATGGCCTTGGAGATCTGGATGTCGGTGGACTGCGGGGATGTGCCGCCGTAGGAGTTCCTGCGCTCCACGCACTTTATCACAGGCAGGATGTCGAAGACGTCCTCCTCGATCCTGTCCGAGAACTGCCTCAGCTCGTCCAGACTCATGTCCTCCAGGTTCCTGCCGGAGTCGATGCTGTGCCTGACCGCCGCACCGACGATGCCGTGGGCCTCGCGGAAGGGGACGCCCTTCGTTACGAGGTAGTCGGCGAGGTCCGTGGCGTTGATCTGTCCCCTGCTGGTAACCTCCATCATCCTGTCCTTGTGGAACGAGGTGGTGGAGACCACCTTGGACATCATCTGCGCACTGGCGATGACGGTCGCCATGGACTCCATCACAGGGCGCTTGTCCTCCTGGAGGTCGCGGTTGTACGTCAGCGGAAGCCCCTTGGTCATGGTGATCATGGTCATGAGGGCTCCGACGACGGCTCCGGTCTTACCGCGGACGAGCTCGGCGATGTCCGGGTTCTTCTTCTGGGGCATGATGGAAGAGCCGGTGGTGTACCTGTCGTCCATCTCGATGAAGTTGAACTCCTGGGACGACCACAGGACCAGCTCCTCGCACAGGCCGGAGAGGTGGACCGCCATCTGGGCCGCGCAGTAGGCCAGCTCGGTGACGAAGTCCCTGTCGCTGACCGAGTCCATGGAGTTCTCCGTGGGCTCCCTGAATGCCAGGGCCTCGGCGGTCATCCTCCTGTCGATGGGATAGGTGGTCCCGGCAAGGGCGGCAGCTCCGAGGGGGCACTTGTCCATCCTCCTGAAGGCGTCGAGGAACCTGTCCGCATCGCGGGAGAACTTGAACGCGTGCGCGAGCATGTGCTGCGCGAGGGTCACGGGCTGGGCGTGCTGCATGTGGGTGAATCCCGGCATCACGGTGTCGCCGTTCCCCTCCGCGACCTTGACCAGGGACATCATGAGCCCGTTGGCCGCTTCGGCGGCCTTGAGCGCGTCATCCCTCAGATACATCCTGAAATCGGTCGCGACCTGGTCGTTCCTGCTCCTTCCTGTGTGCAGCTTCCCTCCCGCGGGGCCGATGGCCTGGGTGAGGCTGAACTCGATGCAGGTGTGGACGTCCTCAAGCGAGTGGTCGAACTCGAAGGATCCGTCCTGGACCTTGGCCAGTATGTCCTTCAGTCCGTCGATGATCTTGTCCGCGTCCTCGGCGGGGATGACCCCGCATTTCTTCAGCATCCTCACATGGGCGAGGGACCCCATGACGTCGTAGAACGCCAGGTGGGAGTCCACGTCCAGGGAGGAGGTGAAGGCCAGGGTGGAGTCGTCCATCCCGGCCGAGAACCTACCGGACCACAGGGCCTGCTGCAAGGCGATCACATCTTCTTGTCGGCGTGGCTCTTCGCGGCGGTCCTGCCGGGGAGTCCCCAGACGTAGATGAATCCGGTCGCGGAGTTGTGGTCGAAGACATCGCCCTCGGCGTATGTGCTGAGTCCCTCGTCGTACATGGAGTAGGGGGACTTCCTTCCGACGACCATCGCGCTGCCCTTGTACAGCTTGACGCGGACGGTTCCGGTGACATACTCCTGGGTCTTGTCGACGAAGGCCTGGATGGGCTCCATGAGTCCGCCGAACCAGAGTCCGTCGTAGGCGAGCTGGCAGAACTTCTGCTCGATTCCGCGCTTGAACTCGATGGTGTCCCTGGGCAGGGTCATGGCCTCGAGGGCCTGGTGCGCCTTGATCAGGGTGACGGCTGCGGGGCACTCGTAGGTCTCGCGGCTCTTGATTCCCATGAGACGGTCCTCGACGTGGTCGATCCTTCCGACACCGTGGGCACCGGCGATCTTGTCCAGCTTCTCGATGAGCTCGACACCGCCCATCTTGTCTCCGTTGAGG
>CAZLMR010000161.1:0-3303 GCA_964560575.1 uncultured Methanomassiliicoccales archaeon
CGGGCCGACCAGGGAGTCCGCGGAGATCGGGGCGGTCATCGCAGGCCTGACGATCATGGGAGGCCTGCAGTTCAACAGGGAGCTCAAGGACATCCTGTCCCAGAGGAGCACCAGCAACGAGCTGATCTCCCTGGCGTTCGCCATCCACGACCTGGTCGGCGGGCTGCCGGTGTGCGCGAAGAGCAGGGACAACCTCGGCATCAGGATAGAGAACGGAGCCGTCATAGACAACGCTTATAGCGGACCTGTCCTTGAAGAGGTCATAAACGCGGGAACGACGATCAGGAAGATCGCGACGGCCGGACCCTACAAGGGGATAAGGGTGATCGTCACACCCATCGAGCTGGACAACCGCATCATCGCCGCCATAGGTGTCGTCGACATACGTTCCATGGCTGGTATAAACAACTTGATACGGCTAAGGAGTGAAGACAATGAGTGAGAAATGCATGGTCTGCGTCGACGCGGGCGTCTGCAAGATGAAGACGCTCATCATCGCACAGGAGAACGACATGGGAATGGTGGACATCCAGATCAAGAGCGACTGTCCCAACATCCTCAAGATGTCCTGGAGGCTCGAACCCATGAGCCCCTACTGCGAGGTCGAGGCGGAGTTCCACAAGTCCGAGGTCTACAAACTGGCCAACGACAACATCCCCCACACGGCATGCCCCGTCCCAGCCGGTATCGTCAAGGCCATTGAGGTCGCCGGCGGACTCGGACTGAAGCGCGATTCCACGATCAGCTTCATCGACGACGAGAGCCAGGCCGGACTCAGATGATCGCCGGACCTAGATCCGGTTGAACAAACCTTTTATACAACCTTCTACCAATTCTTGTTTCATGTCACCCGATCCAAAGGCGCCCGGAGACAAACAGCTGGAGATCATCAGGGGTCTCAGAGGCGTCGTTTACGCATTCTATCTAGACAGAACCATCCTCGAGAAACTCAGGGAGGAGGAGGCAAAGGTCCGCGCCATGGGGGACATCGAGGTCGACAACCAGGGCTTCAAACAGGCCCTCGAACGCGACAGCGTCATCTGCATAGTCAAGGACCCGAGGTTCAGACCGCCACCGGAACCCACCGTCATCCTCGAATCGGGGAACGGGGAGATCATCGGTGAGGAGGTGTTCCCCTTCACCATGAAGAAGTACGAGAACAGGGAGGACGTGGTCTGGCTCTCCGACGGCTTCGTGCTGTTCCCGAGGGTCAAGGCCGACGGGGGCGAGACGTTCGTGATGCCTCCTGTATCGTTCCCGGAACTCAACGAGAGCAACGGATGCAAGGACGTCATATCCTGCAGCCCCGCGCCAACATCCGACCTCATGATCAGGTCGTACTACGGACTGGAGGACAACTCGAAACTGGCCTCCGTCCTCGTAGCCTTCAACAGGATCTGAACGGTCCACGTCCGGTCCGGGCATGTTGTCCTGGACCGGACATCATAGTTCTCCTTCGAACTATAATTTGTCGGGTCGATTTGAAATAGGACCTCACATTGCTCGCGCCATCGCCAGAGTACGCTCGTATAATCGCAAGGGGAGCCAAATCCCGGCCTACCGGAAACAGTGCGTCGTTCTGGTTTCCGGAGGTTACAATGGAAGATCTCAGGTTCCCGTGGAATAACAGGGAGGGACTCCTCTATGGAGGGGTGATAGCAGCTATCACCGCGTATCTGATGGCGTTGCTGAACATGAGCAGGAGCATCGGTGACTTCAGACCCGAGTACATCCTGCAGATAATACCGACGTACATCGTCGTATGGGTCGTCGTGATGCTCCTGATGACGTTCATCGTCGGAAGGCTCGCCGACTTCTTCATCGCCAGGTATCTCGCGCCATCCGACAGCGCCAACGCCAGGATCGTCGCGAACATCGTCGTTTGCGTCACGTTCATGTCGATGATCATGTCCGTCATCGGTCCGATCATCGGGACCGTGGTGGAGGGGCACCTCAGCTTCGAGCAGACATACCGTTGGATCTACAACTGGCCCTACAACTTCTGTGCGGCGTTCTGGATAGAGATGGTCCTTGCCCAGCCGGCTGCAAGGATGCTGATGAGAAAACTCCACATCCGCAAGCTCAAGGCTCAGAGGACGGGAGGTGCGAACGATGAATGATGTCATAGTGACGATCGGAAGGGAGAACGGAAGCGGAGGCCGCGAGGTCGGAAGGATCCTGGCGGGACTCATGGGGGTGAGATGCTACGACAGGGAGCTCATCGAGGAGACAGCCCGGAAGGCCGGAGTCAGCGTCGATGAGGTCATGAGGTCCGAGGAGAGACGCGCGGGCAGCCTCCTGTACTTCGGAGGCATCCCCGCATCGAACCCCCTGTTCGACGCTCAGTCGAAGGCGATTGAGGACATCGCATCCAAGGGCCCCTGCATCTTCGTCGGCAGATGCGCGGACTACGTGCTGAGGAACGGGGAGGGCGTGGTCAACGTCTTCATCACCGCTCCCGTGCCCGACCGCATCAGACGCTCCGCCGAGAGGAACGGCATCTCGGAGAGGAACGCCTACGAGAGGATCAAGAGGAAGGACGATGAGAGGGCGGAGTACTACAGACGCCACACCGGTCGCGTATGGGGCTCGGTATCCAACTACAACCTGTCCATCGACACAGGGTCGATCGGTGTGGAGAACGCCGCGAAGCTCATCCTGGATTACATCAGGATGGCGTACCCGGACCTGTGAAACATACAAGCCGGACCCCGGTCCGGCACCCTTCCATCATTGTAAAAAAATCAAAAAAAAGACCACAGGGGCGAAGCCCCTGTGTAAGAGGTTTTCTGGAAAGTTTATCCGCCTCCAGAGGGCATCATCTCGGATATGTCGACTTCCTGAGTCTCCCTCTTGATGTCCTCAATGGACTGCATCTGCCCTTCTCTGGACACTCTGCGTTCCTTGAAGGAGACCTCGATGTACTCCGACAGATCCGCGGGGATGAGGTTGACGGCATCGTAGTAGAGACCGGTGAAGTCCAGTTTTACCCAGACCCTTCCCTTGTCATCCTCCTTGATGTCAGTCACCTTGCCCACTGTGGAGGTGGGGGCGTACTTCAACAGGTCGCCGACTTGCACCGAGATCATCCCTTGATGACAGCGCTCCTCTCACCGGCGGGCACGAACTCCCTGAGGGCTCCGCGTCCGATCTCCTTCGTCACGTTGGCGAAGTCGAAGACCAGCGAGGGGTCAGCGAAGGCAACCCTAACGAACGGGTTGCAGGTGAAGGCGTCTCCGCGAGCGACGTGGGCAGCCTTGGGGATACCGGTGTATCCGGACATGTGACCGACGTTCATCGCGT
>CAZLMR010000162.1:0-3248 GCA_964560575.1 uncultured Methanomassiliicoccales archaeon
GATGACGATGCTTCCGACCATCATGATGATGATCATGATCACGATGGGGATCATCAGGGTCTGACTGGTGATCTCGTTGGATATGTCATAGGGTGTGATGCCGCTGTGAGCCTCACCGTCGACGATGGTGCTTATGTCCTCGCTGGCGGTCCCTATGGGGGTCATGAGGAACTGGTAGTCGACATCCGATCCGGCATCCGCGACGAGCTTCTGCGAGAGGCTGTTGCTGAGGATCGACACGACCGAGGACATGATCGTCGACGAGACGCTGCCGAACAGTCCCGTGGGCTCGTAGAGGTAGTACTGCTTCACCGAGATCTGGGTCTGGTCGGTGATGCTCTGGTTGAACGATGCGATGCTCGGGAGCGCTATCACGTTGGCGATCCCGCGTTCCTGCATCTCAGCCACAATGTCGGCGTCGCTGCTGTCGCAGGTGCTGTCCATCATCACTATCTTGTACGAGTCCTCGCCGTACGCGCTCTTCAGGACGTCGGTGGGGTTCCAATCCTCATAGTAGTCGCCGTCCTCGGCGATGAGTCCGAACGTAGGCAGCTCGGCGGCGCTGTCGACTTCTCCGCCGATCAGCCCGCCCAGTCCCGCGAACAGGACGACCATGAATAGCACGGATATGACGGATCCCGGGGTCAGGAGCTCCCGGACCTCCTTCTTTATGATGCTGGTCATGTGGCTCATCCTTTCACCGCCTTCACGAACACCTCTTCCAGGGTGTCCACGCCGTACTCGCGCTTCAGCTCCTCCGGGGTCCCCAGCAGGATGAGGTTCCCCTGGTCGATCATGCCGACCCTGTCGCAGAGCATGTCCACCTCGAACATGTTGTGGGAGGACATGATGACGGTCACGCCATCCCTTGCGATGCCTCTGATGATGTCCCTGATCTCGTAGGCGTTGATCACGTCCAATCCGGAGGTGACCTCGTCCATGATGGCGAGCTTCGGGGACGGCATGATGGCCCTTGCGATGAGGAGCCTGCGCATCATACCCTTGCTGTACGTGTCGACCTTGGAGTCTATCCTCTCGCCGAGGCCGGCCATCTCGATCCCCTTCTCAACCATGGCGTCCTTCTCAGCACCGGATGCGAAGAAGCTCGCCATGAATTCGAGATACGCCCTGCCGGTCAGGTCCTTGTAGGCGCCCGCGTCCTCAGGCAGGTAGCTGATTATCTTCCTCACTTCATCGGGTTCGGTGGCCACGTCGTGGCCGTACACCGATATGCTTCCGGAGGTTATCCTGAGCAGTGTGGAAATCATGCGCAGGGTGGTGGTCTTCCCGGCCCCGTTGTGTCCGATGAGCCCGAAGATCTCCCCCTCTTTGACGGACAGGGATATGCCGTGGACGGCCTCCCTGTTGCCGTATGATTTCCGCACGTCGTTCAGTACGAGTGCGTCCATGCGCGCACGTATGCGTGAAACGTATATAATGGGGGGGGGGGGAGCGACTATCGTCGTTGTAACCGATGTCGGATACGCCGAGAATTCGACGGACGACGTATCCCTGGGAAGGGGAAGGGTGTTTGGATCACTGCCTGGGCATGTTGCCCATGGCGGCGTTGATTGTCTCCTGCAGGGACTGGTACCTCTCCTTGAGGCTGCTCTCCTGGCGCTCCAGGGAGCTGATGCGGACGTCCATCATCTCGATGGACTCCTCGAGCTCTCCCTTGAGTGCGTCCCTGTCCTCGACTTTGATGAGGAGGGACCCGGATGACTTGTACACCGCTCCTTGGCTGGCGTTGAGCTCCTCGAGGGTCCTGGCGAGCTCGCGCTTCTGGGCGTCGTACTGCATCTTCTGGGTGGTGACCGCCTGGAGCTGCTGCTGCACCTGCTGGAACTGTGTGATCTGGTTCTGGAGCTGGGGGCTGATTCCGTTCATGGTTTCATCTCCGTCAGGTCTTCGATGTCCTCGATTATCCTGATGCATTCAAGATGTGAGTTGAGCGCGGCCCTCATTGCCGAGCTGTCCGCGGCGTTCACCTCGATAGTGACACCGTCCGCGTCCTCGGACATGGAGGTCTCGGTGCGGGGAAGTTCCCTGCCGGTCTCCGGACCCATGGCGGGCACGGCGAACCTCGCCGCCGGCCCGTCGATCCTGAGCCTCGCTCTGAGCATGTCTCAGTCGGACTTCAGGACCTTCTTCACGTTGGGTCTCTCTTTGAAGAAGATCTTGGATCCGCACTTCTCGCACTGGAGCCCCAGGGCGTTGACGTTCCTGACGGGCTCGTTGCACTTGGCGCATCTGTACAATCGGACCACCTGCGACTCAGTTCTCGCTGACCTGGGACAGCTCCTTCTTCGTCTTGGGGCTGTAGGCGCCGGCGGCGAATTTGGTTCCGCAGTGTTTGCAGTACCAGATGCCGGAGCTCTCCCTCCTGACGGCGTTGTGGTGGCACACGGGGCACTCGTGCTTGGCCTTCTGCTGGGCCTCGATGTTCTTGATCCTGTTGCGGACGATGACACCGTACCTTGCGCCGAACCTGCCGGAGGAACCTGCCTTCTCTGTTCTCTTTGCCATTGGAAATCACCCGATGATTTTTCTGATCTCCGCACCGATCTCCACGGCCCTGTCCAGGCAGAGGCTCAGTTCGTCGAGTGTGATTGAACCGCAGCCTCCCTTCTGCATTGCCCTGAAGTTGCCGACGTCGTCAGTTGTGACAGTCAGACGTGCGGATGAAATCTGCTCTTCGTCGTAGTCGGGGTCTACTATTAAAGTGTTTCCGACTTTGACCTCCGTCACCGATATGGGGGTGCATGTGATGGGCAGAGGGGTGTTCTCGCCTTTGCCGTACTGCTCTCCGGGGATGATGGCGGACTTGAGTGCGCACACCGCGGCCAGGTTGGCGGCGTCGAAGAGGTTGCCGTCGTAGTCGAGAGCGTAGATGTCCACGAAGCACATCCACACCTCTTCGCCGGGGACGATGCACAGCTTCTCCACATCGACCATGCCGGACTCGCGGATTCCGCGGTCGACGACCCTTGCGAGCTCGATGGCGTCCTCTCCCGGCGGTCCGGACTCGAACGTGGGATGAGCCATGGGGATGAGCTCCGCACCGGTGGTGAGCACTCCGATGTTGGGTGTGTCTCCGAAGGGTGTTCCGGGGATGATCTTGACTCCCGCGATGACCTCGGTCTTGCCGAGTTTCACCCTGGCGGATCCGTCGGCGCTCTCGATGCAGTTGGTCTCGACCTGGATCTTCCTGACGTCAGTGACACCGCGGCCGTCCTGCCTCTTGCCCT
>CAZLMR010000163.1:0-3247 GCA_964560575.1 uncultured Methanomassiliicoccales archaeon
GCAGCTGATGCAGAACGCGACATCAGAGGATTCGCAATCAAGTTCTATACCGAGGAGGGGAACTGGGATCTAGTTGGTAACAACACGCCGGTCTTCTTCATCAGGGATGCACTCAGGTTCCCTGATCTCAACCATGCTGTCAAGAGAGATCCGAAGACCAATATGCGCTCGCCTCAGAACAACTGGGATTTCTGGACCATGGTTCCCGAGGCCCTTCATCAGGTTACCATAGTAATGTCCGACCGTGGCATTCCTCTGTCTTATAGGTATATGCATGGATTTGGAAGCCACACATTCAGCATGATCAACTCTGACGGGGTCCGCACCTGGGTAAAGTACCATCTGGTTTGTCAGCAGGGAATCAGGAATCTGACCGACCAGGAGGCCGAGGAACTTATAGGAAAGGACAGAGAAAGCAGCCAGAATGATCTGTTCCAGGCTATAGAGCGTGGAGATTATCCGAAATGGACTCTCAAGATACAGGTCATGTCCGAGGAGCAGGCACGGGAATACAGGGAGAACCCCTTCGACATCACGAAGGTCTGGCGGCACTCGGAGTTCCCTCTGATAGAGGTTGGAGAGCTGGAGCTTAACAGGAATCCAGAGAACTACTTCTCAGATGTGGAGCAGGCGGCTTTCGCGCCGACCAATCTCGTGCCAGGACTCGGATTGTCTCCAGATAAGCTCCTTCAGGGAAGGATATTCGCCTACGGCGATGCTCAGAGGTACAGGCTGGGAGTTAATCATAACCTGATTCCAGTTAATGCTCCGAAATGCCCGGCTAACTCATATCATAGGGATGGCCTGATGAGGGTGGACGGGAACTTCGGCTCTCGTACACCTTACATCCCCAATAGCTATGGGGAGTGGAAAGAGAACGGGGAGAGTGAACCGCCTTTGGCAATGGAGGGGGACATACGCCGCTATGATCCGAGTCTCGATAGGGAGGACGACGTCTTTCGTCAGCCGGGGGATCTGTACAGGCTGATGACCGAGGATAAGAAGAAGTTGCTGATAGAGAACACTGCTCGCAGCATAATGCCTGTGACGGAGAATGTAAAGTACCGTCATGCCGTCCACTGTCTGAAGGCGGATGAGGAGTACGGTCGTCGCATAGTCGAGGCCCTGTCTCTCGACTTGGGGAAGGTTGAGGAACTGGCTAAATTGCCCGAGGATGATCTGAGGAAGGCCACCTGGTCGGTTTGATGAATGTCCCATCCGCCACAGTCCACCGTGGCGGTCAACAAACCATTTACCACAAATCATGGGACATATGACATCGATCTGTCTGTTAGTATGATCTATCAGCAGGTAGCATCCAAATTCATGAAATGATTTCTCACGACCTTTAATGAGAGTCGTTTTCTTCCATACTAATCTCAGGAGCATATCATGGTCGTCCAGAACTTCAGAATATGGTTTGATGGGGCGGGAGGAGACCCAGGCATCGATTCATGCCGCGTTCTTTCCAATAGGTATCTATACGGACATCCATTTTTGCATAGAACGTTTCCATCTGCGAGATCTCATCCTCGGTGAAATCTGAGAACAGATACTCGAGACATGATTCAGCATGTTCCTTCACCATGGTTCTCACACGCTCTCCCTCTGGCGTCAGATGTATTCCACAGCTCCGGCCATGGGGCTCGTTCTCCACCAGGCCCATGTCTTGCAGTTGCCTTGTAACCCTGGTGGATAAAGCCATGGTCACTCCGACCTTCTCCGCCAGTTCACTGTTGCTCAGGACCAGGCCAGGTTCCAGCTCGATGAGGAACATCGCAGTGGAGGATGTGATGCCGGTGCCTCTCAGTTTCTCGTTCATCATGGAGTCGATGAACTTCTTCACCTCCGCAGGCTTCTTGAAACTGCGAAAATCCACTGCTCTCATGGTATCGACGAATCGCCTATCGGTGGTAAATGGTTTCGCCCGCCGTGGTGGGACGACGGGCTCGGATGTCAATCCTCCTCCCTGGTTCTGCTGTTATCAACTTTGAACGTCATTCCGATGAATATCAGCAGCAACAGTAGGATTCCTCCTATGAGGAATGCGGTGTCCACGCTTTCGGCGAATGCACATAGGATATCGTCGATGTAAGGGGTGATTGACTCATACCCGCCTGTGCCTGCCTGGATTGCCGCAACGATGTCGAGGATCCCCGTGTCATGGGGAACGATATCGAATATCTCCTTTGGGAGAGATGCCTCGAGGTGCATGGAAATCGCCGCCGTGATGATCATGGAGAATGTCGCCGTTCCCATGGTGGCACCGATCGACCTGACGAGATTCACCGATGATGTGGTCATCCCCATCTCCCTGGGCTTGGAGCTGTTCTGGACGGCGGTCATGATCACAGACATGAAACATCCCAATCCGAGTCCGAACAGGAACGTGCTCCCACAATAGTATGCTATGGATGTGTCGAGACCCATCCTGGACATCAGATACAGGCCTATGAAACAGAGTACCGGTCCGACAGTGAGCCATGCCCGATATCCAGTCCTGTTGACCAGCATGCCGCTGGACACGGAGGTGATCAGCATGCCGCATACCATGGCCAGAGAATACATACCCGCCTCCAGTGTGGTCAGGCCGAAAATGTAGATGGCGAACATGGACGAGTACGTCATCACGCCCATCATCCCTATCCCGTAGATCAGCATGAATAGGGCGGACTTGACTATGGTGCGGTTCTTGAACAGGTGTGGTGCCAGCAGAGGCTCGCGTGCCTTCCTCTCGATTCTGATGAACATGTACAGTAGGATCGCCGCTATGATTATCATGATGGCACTGGTGACGCTGACCCATTCGAACTCCTTTCCACCCAGTTCAATCAGGAGTAAAACGTCCAGTAGAAGCAGGGAGAGCAACGCGATGCCGTATCTGTCAATGCTGTGCTCCGCATCCTCGTCTGGCTGGGGGAATCTCTTCATGGTGAGGATTATGCTCACTACGGCCAAGGGCACATTTATGTAGAATATCCAATGCCAGGACACGTATTCTGTTATGTATCCGCCGATGAGCGGACCTATCCCGCTCCCGATCCCGAAGAATGCTCCGAGGAGTCCCTGCATCCTTCCCCTGTCCTTGGGGGCGTAGAAATCCGCTACGGCTGCAGTGGCAACCGGAATCAGTATTCCTCCGCCGAATCCCTGTATTGCACGGCAGATGATGAGCATCTCCATGTTCACGGACATCCCCGCGACTATGGACCCGATTATGAACAGCACGAGTCCCAGGAGGAACAGC
>CAZLMR010000164.1:0-3241 GCA_964560575.1 uncultured Methanomassiliicoccales archaeon
TCCTCTCCACGATGTCCTTGGGGATCCGGGCCTCCGCTACCACGGTCTTACCGCGGCCGTTGATCATGTTGATGGCGGCGGGCTTCTTGTCAGAGCACATGTTCCCGGACACGGAGATCATGACCGCTCCGGTCTCCTTCTCCAGCAGTCTGCACACCGCTTCGGAGGCGATCGTCGCCATGTTCATCCCCATGGCGTCGCCGGTCTCGAACGCGAACCTCAGGAACAGGCTCCTGCCGTCCGGGTACTTGTCTATCCTCACGAGTTTGCCGTGGCTGGTGGTGGATGCGACGGCCTCGTCGATGGCGTCCATGTGGGTGTCGATCCACTCCATCACCCTCTTCCCGTGTTCGATGCCGTCGACCCTAAGCACCGGGGCGCGGGTCATGGCGTCGGCGCACACCATGGTCCTTACACCTCCGCCGTCGTTCATCACGGACATCCCGCGGGAGATGGACGCTACGAGCGCGCCCTCCGTGGTGGCCAGCGGCACGAGGAACTCTCCGTCCGCGTATTCGCCTGCGATCCTCACGGGTCCGGCATATCCCAGGGGGATCTGGATCGTGCCGATCATGTTCTCGATGTTCTTCGAAGCGGTCTCCGGGTCGAATCCGTATCTGGCCACGGTTTCGAGTTTGGCTCCGGTGAAATCCTCGGCCGCCCTGCGACGTTCGTCGACGTCAGCCGCCGTGTAACCGCGGTTCTTTAGACCGCTGTGCTCTGCCATGCCCCGCGCATGGATATAGCCAGATAAAATAAACTCGGACACAGTCCGTTTTCCGATCGTCCGAGGGTGCTTCTTTTATCCTAGGATATAATCTATCGGTCATGCGCAGACGCTGGCTCTCCGAGAAGAAGGAGGACATCAACGAGAGGGTGGACCATGCGGCCGAGAGGTTGCAACCGAAGAGGGATGCCATCAAGCAGGTTCCCGACCGTGACACCCGTCTCACCAGGATGTTCCCCTACTTCGTGGCGATGTGTCTGGTCATATGGCTATGCGCGTTCATCTACGTCGGTGAGTTCTCCTTCTCCAAGCTCGTCGAGCTTCTGTGCCTCGTCTTCGTCGCATGCTTCGCCATTCTGGGGGTCCCGTGCCTGATCATGATGGATCGCGGTGTTTTCAACAACTGGGTCCTTTTCGCATTGGCGGTGGTCCTATCAGGACTGATGTGGGTCTCCGGGATATTCCAGGGCGAGGTCTACTACGCAAATGTGGTCAAAGACATCATGGGCGCGCTGGGATTCTATTTCAACGATTACATAGAGTTCGTGATCGGCTTCAGCGCCACCCTCGCGCTCGTGTATTTCACCGCGATAGGCGTTCTGAGCGTCATAAGCGCCTACATGCGCCAGTACATGTCCCGCGTGTTCCTGTCGATGCAGAGCAGGGCGGGAACCGGACACAGGGGGAAGGCGGAGAAGTTCTTCATGGTCCCTGACATAATCGATGTGGATGAGGTCATCCTGGAGCCGGAGAAGGATCCACATACCTTCCACTTCTCATCGGCGGTCAGCCTGTGGGCCTACCTATTCATCCTGGGACTCCTGGTATCGTCGTATCTCTTCGTCAACCCTCTGCTCATCCAGGAGCTCGGGGAGAGCACCATGCTCGCCGTCATGCTGATGCTCTCCATGTTCACACCCGCCCTCGTCCTCCCGTGGATCATCGTCAGGACGGTGGGGGCGAAGGTCCGCTCGTCGGCGACGAGGGACTACTACCTGTGGATAGGGGCCAGGAAGAGGCTGTTCACCACTTTCATGACACTCGGAGTGTTCATGATGATGTTCATCCTGTCCGTCTATCTCGGGGCGAACGCCGTGGACATCCTGATGAACTACGTGTCGTTCCTGATCCCGCTTTTCGCAACCTCGGCAATGTACGCCGGCCTCTATGTCAACAACTTCGAGAAACCGGTGTGCGACCAGATATGCGAGAGGTTCGAGAGAGGTAAGCGCAGGGATAGTCAGCGAGATCCGACGGATCCCGGTTCAATACTGGAAAGGAGGAAATGATGAGCGGCTGCAAAGCCCTAGACTTCCCTGCAATTTTCCCGATTCGCTCATAGTATATAAAGGAAACCTATGTAAACGCCGTTACTTCTTTGTATTCTGGTCCTGTGTCTCCAGTTTCTTGCGACGTTTAATTTGTATCGTCTTGGCGAGGACGAGGACGATGGCCAATGTGCACAGCGGCACGAACGCGTCCCTGACATCCCCCAGGAGCCAATACGCCACCACCATGCCCAGGATCCCGACCCATCCGAACCTCTTCAGGACGCCGCCGGCGCCCAGGACGAGCATGAACCCGATGATGATCAGCCAGACGAGCAGATTGACGACAACGTCGGAGGAGAGCGTGAGGAAGGTGGCCTCCCCGAGGACGTTCGCGATGTACCTCTCGATGTAGTCGTTCACCACCATCGGGACGATCATGACGAGGACGACCGTCATCACTAGCCCGCCGAGGAACGAGCCGACGGCTCTCTTTGCTCCCATGCGGGAGGCAACGTTGTGTCCGATATAACGGTCTCTCCCCATCGTTCGGAGCCGTTGCATGGTCCCCTGGACATCCTTTATAAGAGTCCTACGTTCCGGGACCTATGAGCGATGCGGCTTACGAGGCTATGAGCAAGGCGAAGAGGCAGGCCGAGAGCGGAAACCCACAGGGTGCCGTGGACACCCTAGAGGGCTATCTGAAGACGGATCCCCACAACACCAAGCCCAGGCTGCTGCTCGCGGACATAATCATCCACAAGCTGGATGACATGAAGTACGGGATGATGCAGATCGACATCATCCTGGACCTCGAGCCGGACAATCTGAATGCACTCAAGGCAGCGGTCACTGTGCTTTCCAAGCACAAGAAGTACAACAAGGAGACCGATGAGAAGTTCCAGAGGATCCTGGAGCTGGAGCCGTCGGCGGAGATGTACAACCAGTACGCCAGGTTCCTCAGGCACCAGATCACGGACTTCCAGCGCTCCAGGGAGTACTACGAGAAGGCCATCGCCATGGACCCGCAGAACTACGACTACCATCTCAACTACACGGTCCTCCTGCTGAACGATGTCAGGGACTACGTCAAGGCGAAGGAGGAGCTGGAGTACCTCATGTCTGTGAAACCCGGGGACTTGAACCTGAGGAAGAACTACGACAAGCTCATGAAGGAGAAGTTCGACAAGGATGGCAACCTGAAGAAGAAGGGAATCATGGCGAAGCTGAAGCGGTGACGTCCTTC
>CAZLMR010000165.1:0-3236 GCA_964560575.1 uncultured Methanomassiliicoccales archaeon
GCTGTTGTCCTGGCGCCAAAGCCTTTTCCCTTGAAAACGGTCCCGTCCTCCAGGACCAAGTATCCTTTTGCCATCGGAGAATTATCAGATTTGCATACCCTATATAATGTCTCCGCAGGCCCCCAGACAGCCAAATCGACGAGGTGTCCGATAATGGACAAAAAACCATGGCCATACAACGCCATCGCGATGACGAGTCCCAACTCTTCTATACACATCCCACATTCGGGTGTCTCATGCGTATAACCGGAAAGGACCCCTCGGGAGAGGGGATCAGAGTGCAGATCGAGACCGATGAGGACATCTGGCACCTGTACAACGTCATCGAGGTCGGAGACCTGGTGACCGCCTCTACCACCCGCAGGGAGGAGAAGTCCGCCGACAAGCTCAGGGCTGAGAGGGCGGAGAAGAAGAGGATGACCCTGGGAGTGCGCATCGAGAAGATGGAGTTCTCGGAGGACGACCTCAGACTGAAGCTTCTGGGCACCATCGAGACCGGTCCCCAGGACATAGGACAGCACCACACCCTCATCCTGGAGACTGGGGACTCGATGCTCATAACCAAGAGGCACTGGAGGGAGACCCAGCTGGAGCGTCTCAGACGCGCTGTGGAGGACTCCAAGAAGCCTAGGATCCTGTTCGTATCCCTCGACCAGGACGACGCCACCGTGGCGGTGCTTAGGCAGTTCGGCCTCAAGGAGATCGTCAACGTCCGCTCCGGCAGGTCCGGGAAGCAGTACGCCGAGAAACCGCAGGCGGACGGCTACCACGCGGAGATCCTGTCCAAGGTGGAACCCCTGATGGAACCCAACATGCCCGTCGTCATTCTCGGCCCCGGTTTCGAGAAGGAGTCCCTGGCGGACGACCTCAAGAAGGCGCGTCCAGACCTGTTCTCCAAACTCCACGTCTACCACACCGGACAGTGCGGCATGGCGGGAGTCAACGAGCTCATCAAGACCGGGATGGGGGCCGAGGTGCTCAGGGAGTCCTCCGTCGGCGCGGAGATGGAGGCGGTAGAGCAGCTGATGACCGAGATCGCCAGGAACGGCCTCGGGACATACGGCACGCAGCAGGTCAGGGACGCCGCCATGGCGGGAGCGGTCGAGAAGCTCCTGGTGCTGGACTCCAAGATCAGGGAGCAGGACCTGGACGACGTGGTACGCGCCGTGGAGTCGCAGAAGGGCTCCGTGATAGTGGTTTCCGGGCAGCATGACGGGGGGAAGGAGCTCGCCGCCCTCGGCGGAATGGGCGCGATCCTGAGATACAGGATGGAGTGAGGCCGGCCATCACCCCGACGGATCCCCATCGGCCTCCCCGTCATTCTCATCCCAACAGAAACTCGGACGACCGGTCAGAAACGTCCGACGGCCGTTTTCAGCACCCCGGGGGTCCAGACGTACATGGCCATGTTATAGCCCCGGACACCTGTGGGAGCCTCTTCCTTTTTAACTCTTATATAGCCGTGAAACATAGGGTCCTTTGCACACGGCCCCCGTCGTCGACCTATCGGGGCTGGTAGGGATGAAAATGAAGAGCAAGAACGAAGTGGTCAGCTGTCTCGGCGCGCCCCTCTGCATCTGCGACTCGACGCTCGGTTTCGGGGAGCAGGCGGCGGGCGCCGTTTTCTCGAACATCGAAAAGTACAGGATCGCCCAGCTCCTGGATGACGCAGGGGTCCCCCAGATCGAGGCTGGGAACCCGGTCCTCGGGACCGAGGAGAAGAAAGCGGTCAGGCACATCGCACGCATGGGCCTGGATGCCTCCGTCATGGCATGGAACAGGGCGGACATCGGGGATGTGAACGCGAGCATCGAGAGCGAGGTCGACTCGGTCACCATCGCCCTCCAGTCCTCCAACATCCAGATTGAGAACGTCCTCAAGAAGGACCACCAGTGGGTCCTGGACAAGGTGTTCGAAGCCACCGACTACGCAGCGCAGCACGGACTGTACATCTCCGTGGTCGCCGAGGATGCGTCCCGCGCCGACCTCGGATTCCTGATCGACTTCGCGAAGGTCGCCAAGGAGGCCGGGGCGGACCGCTTCGGTTACGAGGACTCCCTCGGAATGGACGACCCGTTCACATGCAACGAGAGGATCAGGATGATCAAGCAGATCTCCGGGTTCGACATTGAGATCATCGCCCACAACGACTTCGGCATGGCCACTGCGAACACGCTGGCCGCCGTCAAGGCGGGAGCCAAGTTCGTCAGGACCACCGCGATGGGTCTCGGTCCCAGGGCCGGATGCGCTCCGCTGGAGGAGACTGCCATGACCGCCAAGCACATGCTCTCCGTGGACACGGGGATCGACACGACCAAGCTCCGCACCGTCGCAGAATCCGTATCCACCGCCTCCGGATTCCAGATATGGCCCACCAAGCCCGTCATCGGTGCCAAGTGCTTCGCCCAGGAGACAGGCATCCTGAACATCCCCGAATGCACGGAGCCCTACGATCCCGCAGAGGTCGGAATGGAGAGGACGCTGGTCATCGGAAAGCACTCCGTCAGGAACACCGTCGTCGCCGCGATGTCCGAGATGGGCATCGAGCTCAGCAGGGACGAGGCGGAGCAGCTCCTCGGAATGGTCAGGAAGGCCGCCTCCATGATGCACCGCTGCCTCAGCGAGAGGGAGCTCTTCCAGCTCTACGAGGACATGATGTCGGGGAACAACACCTTCGACGACGACGTCCCGTCTCAGCCCGCACAGTGATCAACAATCCCCGTCCCCAGGGACGGGGATTCAAATCCCTTCGAATAGCTCTTAGGTTTTAACAATATTGATGATATTCAACACCACATCTGGCTTTTATTCGTACCCCGTCAAAGCTTCATGCACAAACCGAAGATAAGCAGGATCATCGAGGACAAGCACAACAACGCCATAATCATGCTGCTGTACCTCTGCGGCAGGAAGTCCAAGACGGAGATCTACGCCGCCGTGTCCTCGAACCCGCGCATGTCCCAGAAGCTCGAGAAGCTGGCAGATGAGGGAATCATCACGATGACGAGGGAGAAGAACCCGAGGGAGAGGTTCATGGTCGACCTCACCCCTCTGGGCATTACTTATGCCGAAGCCCTGTGCCGCCTCGAGACCAGTGTCGGGGGCGACATCGAGGAGCTCCGGAGAGAGGGCTTCGCTCCCCCGGGATACGAGGAAGCGTTGATGGAGCCGCGATCAGTCGTACTTCCTGTTGTCGGTGACGTGGTTGGCCTTGCCCTCGAACCTCTGCAGGGTGC
>CAZLMR010000166.1:0-3235 GCA_964560575.1 uncultured Methanomassiliicoccales archaeon
TGCAGTTGATGTAGATGTTCCTCTTCCCCTGGCAGAACCTTTTGAGCAGTGTGCTCTTCCCCACACGCCTGCGGCCATACACCAGGAACGCGCACGGTGTACCGAACGACGACTCCAGCAGATCGAGTTCCTTTCTCCTCCCGACGAAATGGTCCATATGATGACATTGTATCGGAGATATTTAAATGAAATCAAAAATTAGATTTTTTCTAACTTTATTTTAAAATTAGATTTTTTCTAAATTTGATTCAGAACCGAAAACTGCGAACTGTCGAATATCGAATAAGATATGATAAAAGAAAAGAGAATCCCGGGCCGACTGGTGTGTCGGCCCCGGGATGGGTTTCACTGCTCGATGACCACGAGCACGTTGCCGACCTGGATGGTCTCGACGGCCCTTCCGCCGAGCATCAGGCGCTTGTCGAGGTCGAAGAACTCGGCTCCGACGGAGACCTTCTCGCCGTCGACGTCGATCTCGATCGCACCATCGGCCAGCTTGGATGCGGCCTCGGCGGGGTCCATGGCGGCGACTGCGGAGACGATCGCCTTGGCCTGGGCCTTGAACGCGGGTCCGAGCTTGGCGTGGACCGGCTTGACCCCGACGACCTGCTCGGTCAGCTCGGCCTGCGGGGCGATGCTGACGGCCTTGGCCTTGGTGGTCTCCATGATGTCGTCCTTGGCGGTCTCCAGGAGGGCCGCGTCAGCGCCGACGAACTCGATCATCTCGAGCTCGGCGTTCAGCGGGATCTTCTTCTCGGACTTCCAGGCGCGGATCTCGGCCAGGACCTGGGACAGGACCTCTCCCGCCCTCTCGGCGTCCTCGTCGACGAAGATGGGCTCCGGCCAGGAGGTCAGGTGGATGCTCTTGGAGCCGTCGATGGCCCTGAACCTGTCCTGGTAGACGTCCTCGGTGACGTGGGGCATGAACGGGGCCAGGAGCTTCAGGCTTCCGAGCAGGACGTTGTACAGGGTCCACCTGACGGCGTCGTCGGACCTGCCCTTGATCATCTCGATGTAGTTGTCGGCGAGCTCGTGCCAGATGAAGCCCTCGACCTCCTTCATGGCCTTGTCGAACTGGTAGACCTCGAAGTAGTCGGTGACCTCCTTGACGGTCCTGGAGAACTTGGAGACGATCCACCTGTCGGACGTCCTCAGCTCGGGCATCTCCGCGGGGACGTTCTCGAGGAACCTTCCGGCGAACTGGCCGATGTTGAACACCTTGTTGCACAGCTTCCTTCCGCGGACCACGTCCTTCTCCCTGAACGCGTGGTCGATTCCGAGGGAGCATGTGGCGGCGTAGTACCTGAGGGCGTCGGCGCCGTAGTTCTCGAGGATAGGGATCGGGTCGATGACGTTCCCGATGGACGAGTGCATGGGGGTCCCGTCGGGGGCCATGATGAACCCGTGGATCATGATGTTCTCCCAGGGGATGGACTCCTCGATCTGCTCCGCCCTGAGGATGGAGTAGAACGCCCAGGTCCTGATGATGTCGTGGGACTGGGGCCTCAGGGACATGGGGAACAGCTTCTTGTGGAGCTCGGGGTCCCTCTCCCAGAAGGTGTTGTACAGCGAGGACCCGGAGGAATCCATCCAGGTGTCGAAGACGTCGGTGCATCCGACGAGCCTCCCTCCGCACTTGGGGCACTTCTCCACCGGCGGGGCGTCCAGGGTGGGGTCGCAGTAGCACATCTCCCTGGTGGCGCAGACGGCGTGCCCGCACTCCTCGCACTCCCACACGGGGATCGGGGTGGCGAAGATCCTCTGCCTGCTCAGGACCCAGTCCCACTCGAGGGAGTTGGCCCAGTCCTGCAGCCTGACCTTCATGAACTCGGGGTACCAGTTGATCTGGTCGGCCCTCTCCAGGATCTTGTCCCTGAAGTCGATGGTCTTGAGGAACCACTGGGGGACCTGGAGGTACTCGATCGGGCTGTGGCAGCGCCAGCAGATGGAGACCTGCTGGGGGTTGTCCTCCTGCTTCACGAGGATGCCCTGCTCCCTCAGGTCCTCGATCGCGGCCTCCCTGGCCTCGAGGACGGTCATGCCGGCGTACTTGCCGGCGAGCTCGGTCATCCTGCCGGACTCGTCGATACCCTTCTCGAGCTCGAAGTGGTACTTCATCACCCACTCGAGGTCGTCCTTGTCCCCGATGGTGCATATCATGACGGTTCCGGTGCCGTAGTCCATCTGGACCTTGGGGTCGGAGATGACCGGCACGACCTTCCCGAACAGCGGGGCGATCAGCTTCTTTCCGATGAGGTGCTCCTTCTCCTTGTCGTCGGGGTGGACGGCGACCGCCTTGCAGGTGCAGAGGAGCTCGGGCCTTGTGGTGGCGATGAGGACGTACCCGTCCTCGCCCTCGATCTGGAACTTGATGTAGTTGAGCTTGTTGACGTTGTCCCTGTACTCGACCTCGGCGTCGGCGAGGGCGGTCATGCAGCTGGGGCACCAGTTGACCGGGAAGTTGGCCTTGTAGACGAGGCCCCTGTTGAACAGGTCGACGAACGAGAGCTGGGTAATCCTCCTGTAGTAGGGGGCGTCCGTCTGGTAGTAGATACTGGGGTCCATGCTCTCCCCCAGAATCTCGAAGTGGTGGGTCATCTCCTCGATGAACCCATTGGCGTACTCCTCGCACTTGGCCCTGTACTCCTGCCTCGGGGTGTTGAGCTTGTTGATACCGTACTTCTTCTCGACCTTGACCTCGATCGGTGTGCCGTTCACGTCGAAGCACAGGGGGAAGAACACGTTGTACCCGCGCATCCTCTTGTAGCGGGCGGCGAAATCGATCAGCGAGTATCCGGTGGCGTGGCCCAGATGGAGCGGGCCGGACGTGTACCTCGGGGGGTTGTCGATGCTGAAGACGGGCTTGTCGGACTTCGGGTCGAAGCGGTAGACGGCCTCGTCCTTCCACATCGCCTCCCAGCGTTTCTCTATGGATGATGAGTCGTACTGTGCCATGGCTAACGTGTGAGCGTAGTCGCGACTTCTATAAAAACAATATTTAGAGGGAGGTGGACGCCCGGACATCTGTGAATGTGACGCGACGACAGAGGTTCAAATACATGCACAAGTCGTGTAGTGGGGCCGGTCGGGAACCCAGGCCGACCGGCAGGAGAGATCATATGAAAGCTATGATCTTCCGGAGGACGTTCAACGTCCGGATCTCAATCTCGATATTCGGCATCGAGATCGGGATCCCCGTCCAGTGAGAGACGGACAAACCCTGGTCCTGACGGAC
>CAZLMR010000167.1:0-3235 GCA_964560575.1 uncultured Methanomassiliicoccales archaeon
ATGGATGTACTCGAGTGGTTCGTCAAGAAGGGGACCGCCGACGTCTCCGGCTTCGTGGAGAGGTACGGCGGCGACGGGATCGTGTGGTACATGGAGACCTTCGACATGACCGAGGACAGGATCGTCTCGATGCTGCGCAGCATGGAGGCCCTCGGCTGGTTCGAGGACTGCACCGGGTTTGTCTTCGGGAGGCCTCTGTTCTACCACGGCGACATCGGATACCGTGAGCTCCTGGAGCGTGAGCTGTCGCATCTTGGGCTTCCGGTCCTGACGGACGCGGACGTCGGTCACAAGGCACCGAGAATGACATTCATCAACGGCGCCCTGGCGGAGTTCTCATTCTCCGACGGGGGCTGCACGCTCAGGTACGACCTGCACGGCAGCTCGTGACGTATTGGATGTCTATCGGTCTTATATTCCGAGTTCCGATATCATGACATGAACAACGTTCAGAAGGCGGTCGTCGTCATCATCGCCGTGGTCCTGTGCGCCGGAGTTGCGTACACGGTGTTCGGCGGCGACGACGGCGAGACGTCCAGGTTCGACGAGATCAACCTCGTCACGCTGGATGATGTGCAGGAGATGTCCCCCTCCGAGGCGATGGATGGATTGACGTCCAGGGCGGACACGTTGGTGGAGGAGGCGTCAGACGGCCTCTACGACTGGCTCGAGCCCTCACAGGCGTCCTGAGCCCCTCCATCGGCCGTCGCGGGGTTCCCACGGCGGCCGTCAAAACCCTTTCATCTCGTTCGTTTTCCGATGGGTTCGTGCCGGAATCATGGGAGAACCCTGCCGTAGAATCTGGATAGAAGGGAATGGTGCAAGGGACGAGATTTGAACTCGCGGACCACTAAGGACTAGCCCCTCAAGCTAGCGTCGTTGGCCAGGCTTGACTACCCTTGCAGTAAAGTGGGGGATGGATGCCCCCTTAATAAGCTTTACGCCTGTTTCCAGTACTCCCTGCCCGCTCTGCCCATGGCGATGACGTTCTCATCGGGGCTGGAGATCGGTGTCTCGCATCCGGGAGCCAGAATGAACCCTCCGTCCTGGCCGATGGAATCGATCAGCCTGAACGACTCCGCCCTGACCTGGTCGGGGGTGCCGCTCATCAGCAGGGTGACTGGATCCAGGTTGCCCATCAAGGCTATGTCCCTTCCGGCGGAGGCCCTGGCCTTCTCGGGGTCCACAGCATGATCGAAGCTGAGGCAGTCCGCGCCGGTGTTCTTGATGTGGCTCATGATGCCCAGGGTGTTCCCGCAGATGTGCACGAAGGTCGGCACATCGCTCATGCCGTGGACGTCGTCGATGACCCTCTTGATGTGGTTGCCGGAGAACTCGTCGAACATGTCGGGCGAGATGAGGTCTCCCGAGGATGTCGGGTCGGCCATCCACATGACCGTCGCTCCAGCCTCGATCTGGCGGGTGACCATGCTGGAGACCAGCGGTGTGATCCTGTCGATCAGCTTCTTGACCATGTCCGGGTCGAACAGCATGGCGAACATCATGTTCTCCGTGCCCATCGTGTATCCCGCGGTGGTGATCGGACCCCATGAGAGTCCGCAGATGTGCAGGTCCTCCGGGAGGGTGTTGGACGTCTCCTCGACGGCCTCCACCATCTTCGTGAACTTGGGGCATTCCTCGGCCGCATAGGGGTCGAAGACATGCAGCTTGTCGATATCCTCCGCGGTCTCGACGATGTGGCCCGGTATCATCCCGTAGTCGTCCTCTGGGAACCTCACCTCCATCCCCATGTCGTCGAAGCACACCTGGGAGTCCAGGATGGGCTTCACGAAATCCGACTCCGTCTTCAGGGCGTAGTCGATGGAAACTTTCGCAGACAGCTTCGGATCCCATCTCGCCTCGTCCACCTTGTAGCCGGCGCTGCGTGCGGCGGTCACGATGGCGAAGTTATTGACAGGGGTCCTGTCGGTTTTCTCGAAATTGAGCGCCGCCTCGACGCACGCTCTGTGTCCAGCATCCTTCATACGAACACTTCCTGTTAATTGGATGGATGCGCCCAGTTATAAAGGATGGTGCCCCCGCAGGGGCACTGGGAAGACGTCTGGCTCAGAGACGGGACACGACCCTGTCGGTGAACTCCGCCGTGGTGAGGTTGCCTCCGACGTCGGGGGTCCTCTCGCCTGCGGCGTACGTCTCCATCAGGGCGTCCATGACGGCCATAGCCTCCTCTTTGCGGCCCATGTCGAAGAGGGCCATCGCGGCGCATTTGATCGCCGAGGTGGGGTTGGCGTAGCCCTTGGGCACGTCCTCGAACGTCTTGTAGAGACCGGGGACGAAGAGGTTGCAGTTCTCGCCGACATAGGCGATGGGGGTGAGGCGGTTCCCTCCGGACATCCCCGCGAGCATGCCGCCGACGACGTTGCTGTACAGGTCCGCGCATATGATGTAATCGAACTCCAGAGGGTTCCTGACGAACTTGGAGGCCCAGTACTCCACGTTCCTGTGCTCGGTCTGCAGACCGTCCTGTGAGAACAGGGAGTCGAAGGCCTCCGAGAACATGGCGCTGGAGTCGGGGAAGATCTTGTCCTGCGTGACGCAGACGACCTTCGTCTTCCCGCTGAGCTCCAGGTCCGTCAGGGCGCGGGCCATCATCCTGCTGTAGGAGGACGATCTGATGTACTTGCTGATCGTGATGCCGTCGATGTCCCTGCTCTCGACCACGTCGCTTCCGACGGTCATGTTGCTGGCCCACAGGGTGATGTCCATCCCGGGGACGCCGAGGTCGTCCGCCATGGTGCGGAAGCATCTGATGACCGCGTAGAGGTCCAGGTCGGCCTTCAGCGCCTCCAGGGGGTTCTGCATCCTCCCGGCGTCGTCCCTGTAGTCCTTGACGGGACCGCAGATGACGTCACCGCACTCCATGGCGAGCTCCTTCGTCTCATAGGGGAAGTACTCCCCGGTGCGCTCGTATGCCGCGAACCCTATGTCCCCGCATACGATCTCGATGTCGCTGGTGACCATCTCAAGCGTGTGCTTGGCGGCATCGATGATGGACGGGCCGTAGCCGTCCCCGGGGAGCAGGCCTATCTTCGGCATTCAGAGCAGCCTCTCGGCCAGTCCGGCGTAGATGATGGGGAGGCTGATGGTGGCGTCGCCCTCGACGGTCATCTTCTTGGCGTCCTCCTTCACCTTGCCCCAGGACACGGCCTCTCTGATGCGGGCTCCGGACAGGGAACCGTCGTACTCCTCGGCGGTGGTCAGGTAGATGCAGTAG
>CAZLMR010000168.1:0-3126 GCA_964560575.1 uncultured Methanomassiliicoccales archaeon
CATGGCCCCGACATACCTGGTCGGATACGGGATGACCCTGGACTCCATCAGACGCGCCATGGCCCTAGAGCCGCGTGTGATGCTCTTGCCACATGCCGGGGTGGCCACTGGGGAAAGATGCCATGTGTTGCTCGAGTCCTCGCTGAGGGCGGCGGCATCTTGGGCGGAAGAGATCATCTGTGCACATAGGAACGGGTCGGATTTCGATGAGATCCTGGGCATTCTGAAGAGCCGTCATTTCACCGGATGCATCAGAACAATCCAACCGGAGGTGGCGTTCGATCTCAATGCCAAGTACATGATCCCGATGATCATCAGGAAGTTGGGGGACGACTCCAGTACAGAATGATGAATTCACACTCAAACCGAAGTATCATGGTTAGTCTCAGATCAGGCGATTCAAATGAACGATGCATTGGACACATTCAATCGAATGAACGGGGGCAGTGTGGCAAAAAATAACACTGACGATTGACTTGACTTTGAAGATGTCCAGGACAGGGTGCAGTACTAGAGGGATAAGGAAGCCTGCAAGGCTCCGAGAGAGCAAAAGAAGGGCAATAACTAATCCAACCATTCAGATGGTCGCACGACATAGCCCATCTCCATAGACGAATCCGGCAACCTCGGGAAGGACTCCCGCTACTTCATGATGGCGGCGACGGTGGTCATGCGCCAGCGCCACCATCTGAGCGTGTTGAAGAAGATACCGATGCAGCTTGAGGAATCGAAGTTCAACAACTCCACCGAAGAGGAGATCATCGAGTTTCTGAACGAACTCTCCGAGCAACGTCCGTATCGTCTATGTAGTCGTGGACAAGTACGACAATATAGGGAGATTCTACGGGATGCATGGGAACGGCCTGTACGAGGCGGTTCTCCGCGGGCTCCTCGCAGAAGCCTTAGTAGCGGTGAAGGGCGAGGATGCCAACGTCTTCCTCGATCGCAGCTCGCTCGTGACCCTGAGCTCCTTCAGGACAATCGCGGGAGAGATCGCGGCATCGGTTGGTTGCAACCTGAAGAAGTGCGACAAGGTGGCCTCTCACCAGAACAGATGTGTACAGATCGCCGATCATGTGGAAGGGGCGATCAATCGTAATTACGAGGATGGCGACCCACATTACATGGATGTCATCAGAGAGAGGATATCCATTGCCCGTAAGGATTGATGGCCACCCTTGGCAGCCGAGCTTACGGGTCTTATCTGGATATTTTTTGATTATTCATCAAACTATCTAAATGGTTCTTCTAACCGATTAAAAGTCGTTGATGGCTTCTCCGGTCTCCTTGTTGATGAAGACGTTGTAGTCATCGGACTCGAACCAGTCGAGTCCCACACGCTGAATGTGGATGGTCACCAGGGTGAGCCTTCCCTCGACGAGGTCGCGCATGAACTGCACTGGTTCGTAAGGCCATTCGTCGGAGAACTCCGCGGAAGCGGCTTTCCGGAGGCTCGGAATGATGGCGGGCATTAGGGTCGTAATGGTCCGCATTGTTGTCAAATTTCTGAGAAGCTGGAAAAGGATGGTCCCCACTCCCTGATTCCCTCAGTACCACATTGTCTGGACACCTTCATGGAAATCACCTTCAGAGGGCCCTTTTGCGGTCGTACTGTGCAAGTTTCGCCATGCCCGCGTCCATGTCGTCGAGGTTCACCCCGATGTACTTCAGGGTCTCAGTCGTGGACTCGTGGCCTAAGAATATCGAGATCGTTTCCGCGGGGACCTCGCATGGAAGAGACGGCGGCCGAAGGTCCTCCTGAGGGTGTGGTTGGCGAAGTGGAACCCTAAACGATTGCGTAGCGGTTCGATGACCATCTCGTCGAGGGCACCGGTATGCTCCCCGTACGCTCCCGCCTGAGGCTTGTTCTTGTAATGGCACCAGAGGATCAGGGTTCTCGGATCCACCCAATGCGGGTTGTATGCCCTGACGGTCTCGACGATTTCACGGCGCTCCTCCATCCACCTGGCGAGGACGTCCTTCGTCATGTAGTGGAACCTGACTGTCCTGTATTTCCCGTCCCCGCGGCCCTTCCCACGGACGTTGATGTACGGCTTGGTGCCCGTGTCGTGGATGTCGTTCAGCATGAGCCTGCAGACCTCCATGTTCCTTAGGCCCATGCAGAGCTCCAGGTGGATCACGATGTCCTCCAGAGGAGTCTTAGGTGTGGCCATGAGGGCATCGTACTGGTCGTCCTCCAGCCAGTCGGCGTTCACCCTCATGTCCTGGGGGAACACCACCTTCATGCGCTTCGGGACGTCGTTCTTGTAGAACAGGAGGTAGCGCTTCAGGTAGCTGAACTCACTCTTCTTGTAGGAGATCTGGTGCACGGACCAGCCCTCGGTGAGGAGGAAGTCGATCGCCTTCGCATCGATCTTGTAAGGGGATGCATCGAAGCCTGCGGCCTCGAGGAGCCTCTTCGTCCTGTGGAGGCTCCATTCGCACTTCTGACGGGTGTACTCCTTGGAGTTGACGAACTCGGCCTTGATGAACTCCCTGATACAGCTGTCCGGTGTGCGGACGTTCTTGGGCATGGAATCACTCGAACCCCGCCTCGTCGAGGCATCTGGACTCCAGCTCGAAGAAGAATGACTGGAGCTCGAGGAAGCGGTCGATCTCGTCCCCGCGGAGGGAGCTCATCGGGAATTCGCGGAGAATGTTGGCGATGCAGCAGATGTCTATCAGGCGGGAGAACTGGCGGTAGGGGATCTTCGGAAAGGGTTCGGCCTCGCGGCCGATCGGACGGGGGCCTGTTATCACCTCCTCTAAACCGGTTTGGGCGGTCGCAGCTAACTTCGCCGCCACGGCACACACGGGGACCATGGCACGGCTCTGGTCAGAAATGTTAGGCATGTATGTTTACCTCCTCTGTAATATAAGTAAACACTAAGCATAATTTAAAAGTATGTAAGTGAAAACTTAGCAATTGCTTATGAACACTAATCAAAATATTACTTATAATGGCGGAAGGAAAGGGAAAGGTAACAGATTCCGACGGGAAGAGGACCAAGCAGGTCATGGTGCGTTTCCCGAAGTACACCGTGGAGAGGATTGACGACTACGCCGGCGATACCCACTCCTCGCGCCCGGACTTCGTCATCGACTCCGTCCGTCAGTACATCCCCC
>CAZLMR010000169.1:0-738 GCA_964560575.1 uncultured Methanomassiliicoccales archaeon
TGGTCTCGCACGAGAATCTCGATGTCAGGACCATCACCATGGGCATCAGCCTGCTGGACTGCATCGATCCGGACCTTGACCGCCTGTGCGACAAGATCTACGACAAGATCACCAGCCTCGCAAAGGACCTGGTGAAGGTCGGGGACGACATCGGACTGGAGTACGGCGTCCCTGTGATCAACAAGAGGGTGTCCGTCACCCCCATCGCCATCGTCGGCGGGGCCGCATGTAAGACCCCTTCTGACTTCGTCAGGATCGCCCAGACGCTGGACAGGGCGGCCCACACCATCAACGTCAACTTCATCGGAGGCTACTCCGCGCTCGTTCAGAAGGGGATGACCGTCGCGGACAGGAACCTCATCGAGTCGATACCCGAGGCGCTGGCGTGCACCGAGAGGGTCTGCTCGTCGATCAGTCTGGGATCCACCAGGACCGGCATCAACATGGATGCCGTGAGGCTCATGGGCGACATCGTCGTGAGGACGGCGGAGGCCACCAAGGATGCGGACTCCATCGGATGCGCCAAGCTGGTGGTGTTCTGCAACCCGCCGGACGACAACCCGTTCATGGCGGGAGCGTTCCACGGCGTGACCGAGACCGACTGCGTCATCAACGTCGGTGTCAGCGGACCCGGAGTGGTCAGGGAGGCCCTCACCAAGGTCCGCGGGGAGAGCTTCGAGGTCCTGTGCGAGACGATCAAGAGGACTGCCTTCAAGGTCACCAGGGTGGGACAGCTCT
>CAZLMR010000169.1:748-3098 GCA_964560575.1 uncultured Methanomassiliicoccales archaeon
CTCTTCGCGAAGGAGGCTTCCAGAAGGCTCGGCGTACCTTTCGGCATCGTCGACCTGTCCCTCGCCCCCACCCCTGCGGTGGGCGACAGCATCGCCGACATCATCCACGAGATGGGCATGGAGTACACCGGCGCACCCGGCACCACCGCGGCGCTGGCCATCCTCAACGACCAGGTCAAGAAAGGCGGCGTCATGGCATCGTCCTATGTCGGAGGTCTCAGCGGAGCGTTCATCCCCGTGACAGAGGACAGCTCGATGGCCGAGGCCGCCGAGATCGGCGCGCTCACGCTCGAGAAACTGGAGGCGATGACGTGCGTGTGCTCCGTCGGATTGGACATGATCGCCATCCCCGGACACGTCCCGGCTACCACCATCGCAGGGATCATCGCCGACGAGATGGCCATAGGCATGGTCAACCAGAAGACCACCGCCGTGAGGATCATCCCTGTCATCGGCAAGGATGTCGGAGACAGAGTGCAGTTCGGCGGACTCCTCGGGGATGCGGGCATCATGCCCGTGAACCGCTATGGCTGCGCGGACTTCGTCAACCGCGGCGGAAGGATCCCCGCACCCATCCACAGCTTCAAGAACTGAAACAGGGACGACGTCCGCAAGGACGTCCCCCTTTCACCCTTTTTTTCTGAGACGAATCACTCCGCCTCGGCTTCGGCTGCCCAGCGGGGCAGCGGCATGCGAGAACCGATGAACGCGGCGACGGCCATCGGGATGGCTGCGAGGACCGGGAAGCAGAGGAACAGGAGCAGGACCGCCATCAGCGGCTTGCGCATGACACCTCCGACCAGTGCGGCCGTGACCACGCACAGGCAGAATATCAGATCCGCCCCTGTGAGTGCGGACATGCCGTAACCGATGGCGATGCCTGAGAAGATCACCGGGAAGAAATGGCCTCCGCGCCAGCCCATGTTCACGCACATCGCGGTGATCACGATCTTGACAAGCCCTATGGCCAGGAGGATGATAGCACCCATCCCGGCCCACTGCGCGTCGAGGACCTCGACCTGGGCCTCGCCTGAGAACATCGTCAGAGGCAGTGCGACACCGCACACACCCAGTATGGCGCCTGCGACCACGGGCTTGAGGACAGGCCTGTCACCCATGCGCTCGGACAGACGGGACATGGATGCGTCTGCGATGCAGAACAGCCACCCGGCGAGCGCACCGACGACGATCAGCGGGATCGTCCAGAGGAGCTCGGAGGAACCTATCGCCTCCCACTCGTAGTGGGGAAGCGACATGCCGCCGCCGATCAGATGGTTGAGGGCCATCAGAGCGCCGAGAGCACCAGCGATGGCGCACACGTATACGACGGCCTTCATCCATCCGGAGAGCTTCGGTCCACCTTCGTCCTCCACGGGGTGCCTGCTCATCCCGACAGCGAAGCCGTACAGAGGCGCGGTGAACAGGGCGGACATCGTCGCGGCGACCCCTGCCTCCGACAGTTCCCTGAAATCCCTGCCGAAGCGCCTCATCCTGTCGCTGACCCATGAGCAGAGACCGGCGATGACCCCGGTGAGTCCCGCCTCCGGACCCACGGAACCGCCAAAGATCAGAGGGAGCACCGCCGCCACCGATATCCTCCCAAGTTTGTCGTAACCGTATCCGCCGTCACGCTTGACCTTGGACATCACCGCCCTCAGATCCTCGGGATATTGGCCGTAACGCCTGGCGAACAGCCCTATGACAATCCCTCCAATGATGCACATGACCACCGGATAGAGGGTCCCGAACCATGACGACATCTGATTCCATATGAGGTCCAGACCTGAGTCCATGACGAACAGGATCAGCCAGACCAGTGACCCGGCGATCGCCCCCGTCAGGATGACCGACAGAAGGAATAGAGCGTGATTGAGAAACGTCGTCCTGTCCATTGTCCGGCCCCGCGTATGCGGAAACGGATTCATCGGTCTGTATTTATGAGGTTCTACGGATGTCGAACGATTTCGACAGGAAAATATGGGGAAAACAGAAAAAGGGATTGTGGCACCGAAGTGCCCAGAGCAAGAGCTCAGAAAGAAGCGCAAGGTGGGGGCAGAGGGATTTGAACCCCCGTCAGCGGGTTTCCACTACGGGAGGAGCTACCTCCCGCGGAATCAATGAGTCATCGCTCCAGTTAGTCATCAACCACTGTCAGCAAACCCATTTTCAATCACTCTCAATAACTGGAGCCCGCCAGTCTGCCAGGTTAGCCTATACCCCCGGTGAGTGTGATAGCGAGTAGCGATCCCTTCTTGCGCATCTTTGCTAATCTCTTTCTTCTACTCATTTTCTTCTCGCGCCATTTCCAACGCTGGTTGCCGCGTTTCTTCCAGGCGCGCGAGCTTCTCTT
>CAZLMR010000170.1:0-3071 GCA_964560575.1 uncultured Methanomassiliicoccales archaeon
GGCCAGTCTTCCGGTCTTCATGGGGATGTACACCTTGACATACTCGGCCCACTCAGGGGGAACGATGTTGGGGTTCTCCTTGAGCTTCTGGGCCGTCTTGAGTATGAGCTGCTCGGCAGGGACGTCGTAGACGGTTACCATATTGATACCTCGCATCGCCCCTCACGTGACCGTGAGGTGCAATAACGGGGGTTGGTATTGTGAGGTTGTATATAATCGTTGCTGGAAGAGATAATACATTAGGTAGAACCAGCTGCTTCGAACCCGCACGTCCGTCCATCGACCCCGTGCGGCCTGAGGGTGAAGAACCCTCCACGGCAGTGTACCGGATAACTCCGGCACCTGATCTCCGTGATAGAGGGGATGGGGCTGTCGTATATAACCGTATCGAACAGTGACCGCATAACGACGGATCGTGCACCACCGATGTGTTGCAGAAGGAATAATTGACGGGCAGCGGGACATGCCGCCCGTCTGGTTCTGTAGTTTTTCAAAAGGCCTCAGTCGCCCGTGGGCTTCTCGGAGATAGTCTCCTCGGCATACCTCTCGGAGACCCTGCTCAGGCAGTATCCGAAGACGAGACCGACGATTATGCACAGGACGCTGGGGAGAACCATGTCCCCTGTCAGCCCCTGGAGCGCCTGTACGGTTACGGTTACGACGGATCCGAGGGTTATCCCCATGATACAGTAATATGTGGACCTGCGGTATCTGCTGAGGAGATGGTCGACGATCTTCGACATTCCTAGGACACCCACGATGAGACCGAGACCCAGGGGAATGAGCGCGACTATCCTGTCCATTATCACGGACATATCCATTCCGCCGACGAGAGGGGTGAGACGCCGATCGCGAGGAGTATTGCAGCACCGCTGAGACCGGGTACGATCTTGGACAGCGCCACAAGGAGCCCTATGACGAACAATATGACGATGTCTGTGGCTCCGAGATCGATGAGCGAAATGTCCGCCTCGGTGCTGCCGATGAAGAGGAACGACAGCATCACGATGAACCCTATGACGCAGACGACGATGTTCCTCGTGGTCGGCCCGGAGTCAACAGACGAGTTGCATAGCCTGTAGAGGTCAGGTATCTGGAAAACGATGAGCGCCGCGAAGAAGAACATGAGCGGGACCTCCCAGTTCTGCAGGAGGGCGTCGATCCCCACAGCGCATACCACAAGGCCGAGGAGTATCCCCAATCCGACCGGGACGATGAACCTCAGATCCTTCAGTAGCTTGTGCCTAATATCCGCCACATCCGCGATGAGCCTCTCGTACATCCCGAAGATCACCGCGATGATGCCTCCGCTCGCACCGGGCATCATGGACATGATCCCCACCAGGATTCCTACGAGGAAATCCTTTAACGGTTTACGATTATGACTCGCGACCCTTCCGAATCGATATTAGAATGTTTGTATCGTTATTACATTTGAATCGATACGAATGTACATTGATTACTATAGTGAATAGATAGACATACATAATCGATATAGCAGGTCAGAGTAACAGCATCATCGTCCCTATGACCAGGAGGGCAAGACCCACCCACGACCTGCGAGACATCCTCTCATGGAGGATGAGGAATGCGAACAGCACAGTGAACAGGATGCTCAGCTTGTCTATAGGGACGACGAGGGACGCGGGACCCTCCTGCAGCGCCCGATAGAAGCAGAGCCAGGACGCACCTGTCGCGAGTCCTGATAGGACCAGGAACGAACCGTCGCGCCTGCCGATGCCGCGGACCTGGCGCTGGGTCCCCTGCATGAACACTATCATCCAAGCCATCGCCAGGACCACGACCGTGCGTATGGCTGTGCCGAGGTTGGAGTCCACACCCTCAATGCCTACCTTCCCCAGGATGGATGTGAGGGCCGCGAACACCGCCGAGAGGATAGCGAAGACCAACCACACGGATGAACGATATCGACATTTTTGAATTAATATTCTAAAAGAACCACGTTGGTTTCCGAAGGAATGCGAAGGATGCTTCAGATCCGGCACCTCCGCAAGTGTAACGGGGGAAACCAAGACGGTCGCACCGCCTTGGATTGGGTTTGTTCGACGGATCCCATGATGGATTCGGGAAAGGTGTCTCGGTATCAGTTCAGCTCCTCATCGGATTCGAACACGATGTACCCATCGTTGGCTACCCACATGTAACGGATCGTGGTCTGCTTAGCATCGATACCGGGGGTTGGCATCCCTTTCAGGATCTTCGAGGATGACCAAGCGGAATAGATGACGTACAGTCCACCCACTGCGGCGCCTATCACCGCCACGAAGGTTGAACCTATCAGATAGCCGACCAGACCAATGAGAAGCACTATCGCTCCCATCACCACCTCCGCGAAGATGCTGTGGCCGGTGACGTTACCGGGAATGATGATCCCTTTCATTGCTCTATCACATCCTTCTGCTGTTCGATAGCGTCCAGAACTGTCCCGGGTCCTGACATCGAACCATGGATGTCACGGCGAACCGGGACTGAAACACCGGAGGACCACGATGAGGGACCGCCGAGTCATGGGTCCGTATCAAAGTGCATCCTCGGACACCGGTTTCGGCTGTAAATCCGAAAAAAACATTATAACGTTTACGCAATCCAACATCACTTTTGTTACCTATGGGGATGGTAATCGCCGAAGATTCCCTTATTAAGACACAATCTGATTCCCATATATGAATAACGATGTTAAGAAGACCGCCATCGTGGCTGTCGTCACGATAGTGATCGTCGCATCCCTCCTGTTCACATACGTCCGCTACGGGGACGGTAACGACGGTGACCTGGAGGGGGAGGTGTACATCATACACACCAACGACACCCACGGATACTACGACGACGCCCTCGGATTCACCAGGGTCTCCGCCCTCAGGGACGACCTGGTGTCCCGCGGTGCCACGGTGTTCGTGTTGGATGCGGGGGACGCGTTCCAGGGAACCGGATACACCATGCTGACACACGGCGGATCGACCGTGGCCGTGATGAACGCGGTCGGATACGACCTCACGGTTCCTGGGAACCACGAGTTCGACTACGGACTCGAGACGTATCTGGATAATGCT
>CAZLMR010000171.1:0-3067 GCA_964560575.1 uncultured Methanomassiliicoccales archaeon
CCGAGCAGCGGGACGAACGCCATCTCGCCGCTGTCCACGATGTCGGACACGGCGAAGCTCCCGAACTCCAGGTAGTAGCAGATGGCCATGAGCAGGATGATCGGCTCGTAGGCCATGGCGACGTACAGCTCCCTCTGCGCCCCGATCTGCGAGTACACCGACCCGGACGAGTACGCGGCCAGGACCAGGAAGGTCTCCGACAGCGTCAGGGTGAAGATCACCAGCAGCAGGTCCATGCCGCCGAAGAACAGGGCTCCGGTGACGATGGTGAACAGCAGGAAGCACATGACGTAGAAGTCCTGCACCAGGTTGGGTGTGACCTGCTCCTTGGAGAGGAACTTCCTCACGTCGTACAGGGGCTGCCTTATGGGCGGTCCGACACGGTTCTGCATCCTGGCGGAGATCTTCCTGTCGATACCGGCCAGGAGGCATCCGATGAGGGGCCCTACCACGACGAACACGACGGCGGCGACGATCCACATCCAGTCGCTCATATGCTCACCCCCGCGATTGCGGCGACGATGAGGGCCGCGATGACGATGGCGGTCACGATCTCCCCGACCTTCCTGATGCGGTCCTCGCCGAACCAGGCGTCCATGTACCAGTTCCTCAGGGACACGTCGACGGTGGCTCCCATCGAACCGACGTAGGTCTCGTCGTCGATCCCCACGCCGGCCATGTAGTTGGGCACGACCCTCTTCTTGGTCCTGCCGAAGAACGGCAGCGGCAGCAGGACGAGCACGATGGCCATCAGTATGACGATGTACATGTTGTTGGCCTCCAGAAGCGGCACCAGGCTCTCTCCGGATGTGTGGAACACGCCCTCGAGCCAGGGCACGATGGTCTCGGACGAGACCACGGGGTAGAGTATGCAGGTGGCGATGGTCAGGACGGCGAGGCATCCGAGCACGAACCACTCCTGCCTGTGGACGGTCTCCTCGCAGTTCTCCGCCTTGGAGGCGGTGCAGGCGAGCTTGCCGAGCCACTTGGTCCAGTAGAACGACGTGACGGCGGAGCCGAACACGATGCACGCGATCACGACGATGTACTCGCTGTCCACGAAGGACGTGAGCGCGGCCCACTTGGATATGAGCATTCCGAACGGGGCGAGGAACATCCCGGCGATGCCGATCATCATGATCAGGGCCAGCTTGGGCATCCTGACGAACAGCCCGTCCATGTCCTCGATGTCCCTGCTGCCGATGTGATGCTCCGCCGTTCCGACGCAGAGGAACATCATCGACTTGGTGACGGCATGGAAGATCATCAGCATGATTCCGGCCCATACGGCCTCAGGTGTACCGACACCGGCACAGGCGACGATCAGTCCGAGGTTGGCTATGGTGGAGTAGGCGAGCACCCTCTTGGCGTTCGACTGAGATATGGCGGCCATCGATGCCAGCAGGAACGTCAGCCCGCCGACGGTCATGACCATATATCCGCCGATGTTGCCGTAGAGGAGCGGTGAGAGCTTCAGGACCATGAACACCCCCGCCTTGACCATCGTGGACGAGTGCAGGAGCGCGGATGTGGGCGTGGGAGCGACCATCGCACCCAGGAGCCATGTGTGGAACGGCATCTGGGCGGACTTCACTATGCCCGCAAGGCACAGGAGCATGACGGCGACGAGGATCCACTGGGCGGCGTCAGGCCCGTGGGACAGGAGCCATGTCAGGTCGAGGTGGCCGTACTGGTGCGCCAGCAGCATGTTGGCGGCCAGGAACGCGATGCCTCCGATCAGGTTCAGGATCAACTGCCTGAACGAGTTGTTCACGGCCTCCTCCGTCTTGGTGAAGCCGATCAATGCGAACGAACAGAGTGTGGTTATCTCCCAGAAGAAGAACATCCACACCATGTCGTTGGAGAGCACGATGCCGTACATCGCGCTGAGGAATGTGAAGAGCAGGAAGAAGAACCAGCGCCTGCGGTCCTTCTCATCCTTATGGTGTTCCTGGAAGTCCCTCATGTATCCGACCGCATAGACGCAGATCAGGCTTCCGATGATTCCGATGATCAGAACCATGATTATCGAGAGGTCGTCTATGTAGAGGGCGTTCTCGACCTCGATGCCCTCCTTGAGGGCGAACTCGAAGTACAGGGACATGCACAGCTGCACCAGTCCGAGGACGGATGCCGCGTATTTCTTGTGTTTCACTCCCAGATAGATGATCACCAGACCGAGGATCACCTCGGCGACGAACATCAGCATGTCGATTATCTCGCTGTGGAGCTCGAATGTCTGGGGCTCACCCAGGTAGCTGTAGGCCACCCAGATCGATGACAGGATGATGATCGCTGCCGCAACCTCGGCGATGTATCCCCTTGCCTTGTCGTTCTTGACGACCAAGAGGACGAGTGCCGCGATGAACGGTACCGCCATCATGAACAGGATATCATTCATGAGCCTTACCGATATTTGCCTGAAATTGGCGGTATTTAAAATCAGGTCATGGTATCATTCAGACACCTACGAAGTATATTGTGAGATCCGTAGACCATTCTTCGAAATTCAGAGGACTGTTTTAATAATACTTAACACACACCATCGGCGCATGCCTTTTCGGTCATGCTTCGGGCATCATCGAAGCATCCGAGATACTGTTTATAAGAACACATATGCATCCAGGCAGACATGGGTGGATGTGTCGGTCGCTCCGAGGAGCTGAGTTATCTCGAGGGTGTTTATGAGAAGGTGCCTGTGGCCTGCGCCATATGCGGGCGCCGCCATCTGGGGAAGACCTCCATACTTCGCAGTTTCTGCGAGGACAAGCCGCACATCTATCTGACCGGCGTGCCCGGTCTGAAATCGGACAACATCGATGAGATCTGCCGTAGCCTTTCCAGGTTCGCCGGCAAGGACGTCCGTTTCGACGACATCCTGGACCTGTTCCCGACGATCAAGAAGCTATGTGGAAGGAAGAAGGTGGTCGTCATCATAGACCGCTACTCCGATCTCGTGGACAACTTCTCGGAGTTCAACTCCTATCTTCGCAGTTTCATGAACCGCGAATTGCCGGGCACCAAGATGATGCTGATAGTCTGCGACAACGACAGCTCGATCTTCGGC
>CAZLMR010000172.1:0-3060 GCA_964560575.1 uncultured Methanomassiliicoccales archaeon
GCGTTCATCTGGCCGGAGAAGAAGCTCTCCTCCGCCTCCTTGAACTCCGGCAGTCTGTTCCTGAAGAATTCGATGTCCTTGCCCATGAGGTCCCAGATGACTTCAGTATAAATACGACTTCACCAGGCTGGATGCTTCCGACAACCCAGGAACATCCCTTATAACATGACATGGCGATTCCAGACACAGGTGATTCGAATGTCCGGATGTCCGGAGGATATCAAGAACAGGCTCGGCCTGGTGCACGTGTACACCGGGAACGGGAAGGGCAAGACCACCGCGGCGATGGGGCTGGCCTTCAGGGCAGTCGGCCGCGGACTGAACGTGAAGATGCTGCAGTTCCTGAAGCCCCCGAAGGGATACGGCGAGCACATGGCGGCGGAGATGCTGCCGGGATTCTCCATCGAGCCCATGGGCTCGGACCACATGTGCGGGCGCGAGGTCACCAAGGAGCAGGACATCGAGGACACCCGCAGGGGTCTCGAGAGGGCGGAGGAGGTCCTCACCTCCGGGGAGTACGACCTGGTCATCCTGGACGAGGCGATCAACTCCATCAGGCTCGGACAGCTCACACCCCAGGCGCTCATCGAGCTCCTAGAGAGGAGGGCGCCGCACACGGAGGTCGTCCTCACGGGAAGGGGGGTACCCCAGGAGATCATCGACTACGCCGACCTTGTGACCGAGATGACCCTGGTCAAGCACCCCTTCGACAAGGGGATCGGGGCCCGCAAGGGTATCGAATACTGAGGGTCCCTGTCAAAGGCCGTCCCCATGCGACATATCGCCTGCAGGGGACCCTTTCCCCATCGTGCCCCGGGATCGCCTCGGATACATGGGAACCCCTGATCCCGATGGGGGCTCGGTCCTCTCAAATACATGTCCGACATTCCTGGGACCCATGACTCTCTACTCCAGCATCACCGAGACGATCGGGGAGACGCCCCTAGTGCGCCTGAACAGGATGACCCCTCCGGGAACGCACGTCTATGTGAAGATCGAGAAGGGGAACCCTGCGGGATCCATCAAGGACCGCGCCGCGCTGTCCATGATAGACGACGCCGTCGCCAGGAGGGAGCTGAAGGAGGGAGGGACGATCATAGAGCCCACGTCCGGCAACACAGGCATCGCCATCGCCATGATCGCGGCCGCCCGCGGATACAGCGCGGTGATCGTCATGCCCGACACCATGTCCAAGGAGCGCATCTCCCTGATGAGGGCATACGGCGCGGAGGTCGTTCTGTCCCCCGGAGCCAAGGGGATGGCCGGAGCGGTCGAGATGGCCGAGAGGATCAGGGACGAGAGGGGCGGGTTCATCGCTGGACAGTTCGACAACCCCGCGAACGTGGCCGCCCACAGGACCGGGACGGGGAAGGAGATCCTCAGGGACCTGCCCGACGTCGACTACGTGTTCGCCGGGATCGGTACCGGGGGCACCGCATCCGGCATCGGCCTCGCGTTCAGGGATGCGGGGTCCAAGGCGAAGGTCGTCGGGATCGAGCCGGCCGAGAGCCCCCTCATCACGGAGGGCCATGCCGGCGCGCACAACATCCAGGGCATCGGGTCCAACTTCATCCCCGGGAACTACCTGCCCGACGCGGTGGACTCCGTCGAGACCGTCAGGACCGAGGATGCGATTGCGACCGCCGTGGAGCTCGCCAGGAAGGAGGGCATATTCGTGGGGATCTCCTCGGGCGCCAACGTCTTCGCTGCCATCAGGAAGGCGAAGGCGGATCCGTCCGCGAAGGTCGTCGCCATCCTGCCAGACGGCGGCGAGAAGTACATGAGCCTGGGAATCTACGACTGACCATCTACACTCTTTCGACATCCCGGGTGCGGAGGGACCTCCTCCCACCCACGGGATGCATCCCCATCCGGAGGCGCCGCCGGACGGGATTGTCTTCTGCCGGTTTCTGATAAGCTTCGCACATATGGAATCCGACATCAAAATGTCATAGATTATGTGAAATTTGACAATAGATTATCTTTAATCGTGTGAAATAATCACATGTGGGCCTGATGGGCAGGATGATGGACCTGTCCCTAGATGCCTACATCGACACCACCGATGAGATGCTCTCGGACGAGTACAGGGGAGCGTTGGCGGAGAGCTATGTGCTCAACGAGCTGATACATCAGTTCGGAGAGGACATCTGCTATTGGAGGAACGGCAACGAGGAGGTGGACTTCCTGGTCCAATACCGTTCCAGGATAGTGCCGGTGAAGGTAAAATCCGGAAGGAGGATCCGCGTGACCAGCCTGAAGCGGTACATCGACGAATATGCGCCGGCCGCAGCGGCGATCCTGTCGAAGAACCCTCCGGCGGACACCGGCATCATGCGCATCCCGCTGTACATGGCCTGGTCGCTGAGAGCCAGGCTGGACGCCGTCCTGCGAGACGTCACTGGCTGATGACCTTCGGGTTGACGAGCTTCCCCACAATGGCATCCCTGACGAACGGGTTGAGCCCCGACATGTCGCCCTGACCGTCCAGGACCTCCTGGACACGTTGGGATATGTGGGTGAAGACCTCCCTGAAGATCCTGCAGGAGTCGTTGCCGTTGTCCTCCAGGCATCCCTCGTGGTAGGCGTCCATGCTGCAGCCTCCGTTGCAATAGCTGAATATGGGGCACTGGGCGCACTTCTCCCTGCGCCTTATCGACCCGATGAGGATCCTCTTGAAGCCCTCGGACTGGAACAGCTCCTGTATGGTGGAGACTTCATTGATGTTGCCCATGTAGAACTCCTGCGGACAGGCCTTGGCGCACGGGTACACCGAACCGTCCGGGTTGACGCACAGCCACTTGGTGAGACAGGATGTGTGGGCGCAGTCCGACGGGGTGGGATCACCGAGGTAGTTGAGTATGTACAGGTAGTGGGGTATCAGCGGGACGTTGGCACCGGAATCCTCGAACCATGCGTCGAATGCCTCTATGCTCCCCCTGATGAACTCGTCGGCGTCCGGGACGGTGCCGTTGCATCTGGCGCATCCGGCGGGGATCACCGGAGACAGGGACAGGTTCGTGCCGTCGACCTTGATGTGGTCGTACAGCTCCCTCTGTC
>CAZLMR010000173.1:0-3048 GCA_964560575.1 uncultured Methanomassiliicoccales archaeon
CCTGGTAGTGGCGCGTCATGTGCACGATGCCGAGGGCCTGGGTGGAGAAGCTCATGTCCATGATCTCGGCGGGGTGGCCCTGACCGGCGGCCAGGTTCATCAACCTGCCCTCCGCGATGAGATAAAGTGACCTGCCGTCCTTCATCTTGTACTCGTCGATGAAGTCGCGGACCCTGACCTTGGACTCCGACATCTCGTCGAGGGCGACCTTGTTGATCTCGTTGTCGAAGTGCCCGACGTTGCCCATGATGCATCCGTCCTTCATGACGGCGATGTGCTCCTCCCTGATGATGTCCTTGCATCCGGTGACGGTGATGATGATGTCCGCGATCTTCACGGCCTCCACCATCGGCATGACATCGTAGCCGTCCATCTTGGCCTCGATGGCCTTGATCGGATCCACCTCGGTGACGATGACCGACGCGCCGAGACCCTTGGCCCTCATGGCGACACCCTTTCCGCACCATCCGTATCCGGCGACGACCAGCTTCTTTCCCGCGACGATCAGGTTCGTGGCGTTCATCCACCCATCGAAGGCGGACTGACCGGTGCCGTATCTGTTGTCGAAGAGGAACTTCATCTTGGCATCGTTGACATCCAGGACCGGGAACTGCAGGACCTTGTCGTTTGCCATGGCCCTGAGACGCACCACGCCGGTGGTGGTCTCCTCGTTGGCGGCCTTCACGTTGGGGAGGGCGTCCTTCCTCGTGGTGTGGACCATCGAGATCAGATCCGCACCGTCGTCGATGATGAAGTCGGGCTTCATGTCGAGGACGGCGTTCAGGTTGGCGTAGTACTCCTCCGATGACTCCCATTTCTTGGCGTAGACGTTCAGTCCGTACTCCTCCCTCAGGGCGGCGGCGACGGAATCGTCGGTGGATAGGGGGTTGCAGCTGGCGAGGCGTATCTCGGCGCCCGCGTCGGCGAGAGTGACCGCGAGCATCCCCGTCTTGGCTTCGGTGTGGAGCGCCATGCCGATCTTCAGACCGGCCAGGGGCTGCTCGTCGATGAAGCGCTTGCGGATGTCCATGAGGACTGGCATGTGGGACTCGACCCAGTGCAGCCTCAGGGACCCTGTCTTTACGAGTTCGTCCATTCAATCATCTCCTCCGTCCAGACCTCTCATGAGGGAATCGCAGATGCACTCTACGGTCCGGCGGCGGTTCTCCGAGTTGGAGAAACCATCCATCGTCTTTAATATTGTTTCATGGTCGCCGCGCATCTCGTCGACGAAGCGGGAGATGTTCTCCAGGGCCCTGGACATCTCGTCGCAGATCGGCACGGTCGCGGCCTTCGACGTGCGGGAGAGGGGGTTCAGGTCGATGGATATGACCTTCTTCCCCATGGCCACGAGGGCCTCGGCACGGTCCCCGTCCTCGATCGGCACGAGGATGACGTCGCTACCGTAGATGCCCTCTGAGGTGCACAGTGCGCGGTCGTGCTCCAGGCCGGCGATCCTGCTGTCCGGGTCACGGCCGAGGACGTTCTCGGCGCCCTTGGACTCCAGATAGGATATCAGGCCCTCCATGCGCTCGGGGGTGCGGTGGAACAGGTTGACCTCGAGCTTCGCGGGGATCCTGCGGGCCAGGGCGATGATGCCCTCGGGATCCAGTGCCGCGGCGTTACCGTTGACGCACAGGACGGGGTTCTCGGCGTTCAGGAGATACGCGGCGGCGGCCCTCTCGGCCTCCAGTGCCGCATCGGTGCTCCTCTCGCCCATCAGGTAGTCGTAGGCCTCGCCCCTGCCGTGGGATATGAGGCCGGTCGGTGTGACCAGGCCCCTCTGGACCATCTCGGCCAGACGCTCCCTGGTCATGAGCGATTTGTATCTGGGATGACTCTTAGGAATTTCCACACCGATGCGATGCACTTCTAACCTATACGGATTGTCCAGGACTGCTGCTCGGACGAGCCCCTCGTCATCGCAGATCGACGATCTCCGATCTGACGAACGGGATCTTGCCCCAGAACGATACGCCATAGAGGATTACCCTGCCTCTCAAGCCGAGGTAGTACCTGCTCCGATGTATCTGCGCGATGGCCTCCTCGGCTTCCTGTCTCAGGGCCTTCTCCGTAGCTGCCACCTTCAGCTCGAAAATGATGTGAGGGTCGCTTCCACGCCGAGGTTCCAAGATGAGATCGACTCTGCCATTGCCCTCCTCGCGCTCAATCCTCGTGTCATAATGAGTGACGATTCCACGCATTATGGTCATAAGAACCGCCTCATACGGGAACTCCGCCCTGCCCGTCATGTACGAGGATCCGAGAAGGATGTGCTGCAGGCATGAGGTCATCTCGTCCGCATCACCGTCGAGGACCGCGAGACAGAAATCAGAGAACATTGTGGAATCTAGCCTGGCCTCCTCCGATATCATACGGTCGAGAGCCTCCATGACCTCGCCGTTAGGGACCGAGACCTCGTAACTCCATCCCCCCAACGGGACAGCCTTCAGATACCCGGTCAGAACCATCAGCGACAGAAGGTCAGCTGCATCGGACATGGTCATCCTGTCGCTGGTCACCACGGTGCTCAATGTTCTGTTGAGTGACGACCCTGCCAGAAGAGCCGAGAACTCACTCGAGACCTCATCAGTTCTGCGAAGCAACCATCTTACCGGATTGTCCGAACTGGTACCCACCCAATATCCCTTCGGGATGAAACCTTCCTGGACATACATCATGACACTGAACGGGTTGTAAACCTCCGCATTGCCGAAACGGTATCCGTCATACCACGCCCTCACCTCTGAGAACTTCTCCGGATGACCGTAGTATGAGAGTATGGACTTCACCTCTTTCTCCGTGAACCCGAATCTCTCATCGGAACGCGTAGAGAACACATCATTCACGGACAGATTGTTCAATCCAGAGAATATGTCTGCTTTAGCCACCTGCATAACGCCGGTCACATAGGCCATCTGCAGGTATTGGTTGGACTTCAGGGCGCTGGACAACATGCCTCTCAGGAATCCGAGGACCCTCTTCTGGATGTCATGACCGAAGGTCTGCATGATCGCCTGGTCGTACTCGTCTATCAGAACCACGACC